>NZ_CP142396.1:2708910-3009901 GCF_035934735.1 Sedimentibacter sp. MB31-C6 | reverse complement strand
CTAATTCTCCTTCAAGTTTTATTCTTAACTTCTCCATATGACACTTGTTTTATACATATAAATCTTTTGTGAATTTTTATATTTTACAAGTGTTTTTAATATATTTTTACATATTGTCGCTAATCTCAATTAATTCCTTCGCATTGCTTAAAGATTTTTCAGTTACCTTCATGCCGCTTAACAATCGTGCAATTTCATATATTTTATCTTTATTATAAATTCTTTTCACAGTGCTGAAAGTGTTATTTTCAGAAATGCCTTTTTCAATTAGAAAATGCTTTTTTGCTATTGATGCTATTTGAGGTGAATGAGTTACACAAATTACTTGATGATTTTTTGATATGTAATTCATCTTTATGCCCGCCATTTGAGCTGTTTTACCACTTATTCCAGCATCTATTTCATCAAAAACCATAGTTTGACTATTATCGGTTTCACAGCTTATTTTTTTAAAAGCTAACATAATTCTAGATGCTTCTCCACCTGATACTACCTTTTGTACTGAATTTAAATCACTACCAATATTGGTTGATATCAAAAATTCTACTGAATCTATTCCATCAGGTGAAAAATCTGGTTTTTTAATTATATTAACTTTAAATTTAATATTTTTCATATTTAAATCATGTAGCTCTTTTAGCAAATTTTTTTCCAAAATAATTGCGGCATCTTTTCTTTTATTAGAAATTTTATCTGCACATGTTTTTATTGATTTAAATAATTGTTCTTTTTCTATATTTAATTCATTTAAATTTTTTTCAGCATCTTTAATTATATTTAGTTCTTTTTCTACAGAATTTCTATATTCTAAAATTTTTTCTAAATTAAATCCATATTTTCTTTTAAGTCTATTAATAAGAGAAATTCTGTTTTCTATAGTTAATAGACGTTCATCATCTACATCAAGACCTTCAGAATAATTTCGTATATCGTATATTAATGATTGTAACTCTTCTATTAAAAGTTCCAATCTTGGGAATAAGTCATGTAATCCATCATCAAAATTTTTGACTTTATTTAAAATACTGTATACTTTGTTTAAGCTGTTAACAGATGAATTACTATCCGAACTTAAAATATTATAAACTTCGTATAGAGAAGTTTTAATTTCTTGTACATTCGAAAGTTTTTTAATTTCATTAAGTAATTTTTCTTCTTCAAACTGCTGTATATTTGCATCATCAATTTCATTTAATTCATATTGAAGTTGCTCTATTTTTATATCTTTATTGATTAGTTTTTCTTGAATATATTTTATTTCTTCACATTTTTTATTATAACTTTTATACAAGTATTTATACTTATCATTAAGTGGACTTAAATCCCTATCTATTAAGCTATCTAACATTTTAATATGATTTTCTTTTTTAAATAAACTTTCATTGTCAAATTGACCATATATGTCAATTAAATAGCTGCCAATTTCTTTTATTGTATTTAATGGAACAGTTCTTCCATTTATTTTATTAATGCTTTTCCCATTATCCATTATTTCTCTAGAAATTATTAAAAAGTCATTATCATCAATTTCTATATTTATCAAATCTAAAAAATTTTCAAGGTTTTTATTTTGTGAAATATCAAAAATAGCCTCTAATAGCGAGCTTTTTTTTCCTTTTCTAATAAAATCTTTTGATGCTCTCTCTCCTAATATAAGAGACAGTGCTTCAATTAAAATAGATTTTCCAGAACCAGTTTCTCCAGTAAAAACATTAAATCCATTTTCAAAATCAATGGACTCTTTTTCAAATACAGCAAAATTGCTAATATTTAATTTAAGCAGCATATTATCACCATTATCTTATATTCTTCTTAAATTCCTGTAATACATATTCTACATCACTTACTTGTTTAATAGCAACAAAAACAGTATCATCACCTGCTAAAGTTCCTACTATTTCATCAATACCCATATAATCAATTGCAGATGCACATATTTGTGCAGCTCCTGGTATTGTTTTAATAATTATTAAATTAACGGCCGAATCAATATTTACAACAGAATTTTCAAATATTTTATTTAATCTGTCAGTAATTCCTTCTTGGCTTTGTCCAATTGTTGCATATTTGTATTTTCCACTTTTAGACATTACTTTAACTAATCTGAGTTCTTTTATATCTCTTGAAATAGTTGCTTGAGTAACATCAATGCCTAAGGATTTTAATCCATCAGCTAATTCTTCCTGTGTTTCCACTTCTTTTTTTGATATCAGTTCTAAAATTTTAGATTGTCTCGTGTACTTTTTTATTAGTCACCTCTTATATTTATAATAAATCAAAAGCTTCATTAATTAAGCTTCTAAAATTAAAATTTGAATTAGTTTTTGATATTTTTTTTAAATAAGCTAAATATTCAATATTTCCATTACCGCCTTTTATAGGTGAAAAGGTTATATTATTTATATATAAACCGTTATCTTTACAATATTCGTTAAAATTATTAAGAACAACTAAATGTATTTTTTTATCTTTTACTACTCCATTTTTTCCAACATTACCTTTGCCTGCTTCAAATTGTGGTTTAATTAAAACAATAATATCTGTGTTTATATGACTAATTTCGACAATTTTAGGTAAAATAAGCTTTAAAGATATAAAGGAAACGTCTACAGCTATTATATCGACATATTCTTTAAATAATTTAATGTCAATATACCTAAAATTAATACCTTCTAAATTTATTACTTTTTGGTTATTTCTTAGTTTTTCATGTAGCTGGTCATGGCCAACGTCTATTGAATAAACTTTTAAAGCTCCCTTTTTCAATAGAATATCTGTAAATCCACCTGTTGAGGCACCAACATCAACAGAAATTTTGTCAGTTACATTTATACTAAATACATCCAACGCTTTTTCTAGTTTAGAAGCACCTCTACCTACATAATTATCTGTATTTTTTATATATATTGTAGAATTTTCATCTATTTTTAATGAGGGTTTAGTTATTAAATTATTATTAACATAAACCATTTTATTCGAAATTAATTTTTTTGCCTTTTCTCTGCTTTCTGCAAGTCCCGTTATAAATAGGTATACGTCTAGCCTATTTTTTTCCATTTAATACCCTTTCATTAAATTAAATATTTATTCTAATTATAATAATAAATACATTAATAATTCAGTAAATATTATAGCATGCAAACTTATAAATATCAAATATTAATTTTATATAAAGGAATTATTAAAATTCATTTATTTATATTTATAAGTTTAGCGTTAATGAATTACTCATAATTTGAATCTATTATTTTAATTTTTTTCTGTGTATCTTCAAGCTTATTTATACAAAAAGAGTAAGCATTCATGCCTCTTTCATAATTATTTAATAATTCATCTATAGAAATTTTATCCGTATCTTCAAATTTTTGTATTATATCCTTTAAATCTGATAATGCGCTTTCAAAATCTTCATAATTTTTTTTCATAATCCACCTCATCTATATTCAAAGTTTCTGCTTTAACAATAAAATCTTTGAATCTAATAGTTAGTAAATCTTGTTTTTTAATTTGATTAATATTTTTAATTATATTCCCTTCTAAATCAGATACAATTGCAAAGCCTTTATAAAGTTGATTGTTATAATTGTTACTCTGTAGTTTTTCGTACATTATTTGCAATTGATACATTAAGTCACATAATTTTTTTTGTGTATTATTTATGATTAATGCCTTATAATTTTCTAAATTACTTTTTTGTTTAAAAATATTTTCTATAGGAAGATAACTTTTCAAAATATATCTAGAAGTTTTCAATTCAGATTCTTTTAATGATAGATAGTTAGATGTACTTTGTTTTAAGTTGAATAGTAAGGCTTTTAGAGTATCTTGTATATCTTTATAACCAATAATTATTTTTTCAGCCGCTGCTGTAGGAGTATGACAATATACATCAGCTACATAATCAGTTAATGTCCTATCTGTTTCATGTCCGATACCTGTTACTA
Organism: Sedimentibacter sp. MB31-C6; assembly: GCF_035934735.1. Classification (NCBI taxonomy): domain Bacteria; kingdom Bacillati; phylum Bacillota; class Tissierellia; genus Sedimentibacter; species Sedimentibacter sp. MB31-C6. Next base: position 3,005,957 of record NZ_CP142396.1, on the reverse strand, counting down.
TTGGAACAATTGATTTGTAAACTTCTTCTGCTATATCTAAGTCATTAAATACATTTAAATCTTCAAAACTTCCACCACCTCTGGAAATTAGTATTACATCTGAACCATTATTATTGAAATATTTTATTCCATTAATTATATTTTCTTTTGCTTTATTTCCCTGCACAAGAACATTATATATTACAACTTCAAAGTTTCCTTTGACACTTTCAAAAGTTTTTAAAATATCTTTTATGGCAGCTCCTGATTTTGAAGTAATAATGCCAATATTGGATGGAAACAAAGGTAATTTTTTATCTTTGTCAAACATCCCTTTAGCTTTCATTTTTTCGTGAAGAACTTCTAAATCTTGAAGTATCTTACCTATTCCAATTCGTTCAACTTTTCTAACATTTAATTGATAAGTACCCTTTGCTTCGTAAACAGAAAGTTCACCTTCTGCTATAACTTTGTCCCCATTTTTTGATATTGTATCTTGATAAAATGCAACACAATTAATACAAGACTTTTCATCACATAAAGAATAATAAGTATATCCTGTTTTACTAATTCTAATGTTAGATATTTCACCTTCAATTCGAAGATTGTTTAGAATTGAATTGCTCATTATATATTTTTTTATAAATTGGTTAAGTACGGATACTTTAATTGGTTTTAGTTTCATTATACCACCTGTCTATAATTGGTAAATAAGCAATTCCAACTGCGTTATCTGAAGAATAAATCTTTGTTGGAAGTATAATACCAAATTTTCGATTTAATTCTTTCATAATAGTATTTCTGATAATATCATTAGATGCAACTCCACCAGTTATTATGATTGTATCGAAATTATAATTGAGTTCAATTTTTTTTATTATGTAAATTATACATGTAGCTATATATTCAAATAAAGATGAAATTATAGTTTCTTTATTGTATTTATTTAAATTATATAAATTTTTATAATAGTTTTCCATTCCAGATAAATTAATAAAGGTATTTCCGCTAATGGAAGGTAGTTTGATTTTTTCTATATCAACATTTTCTTTCATATAGTTTTCCATATATTTGCCACATGGAAATGGAAATTTTAGATAAGTTCCTATTCTGTCTATTAATTGGCCAAATGTTATATCTTTACTTCCACCTATTATTTTAGTTGAATAACCTTTAAATATTTTTTCTATAGATAAAAATTCAGTTGTTCCTCCTGATATATGTATTGCTAGAGTATTATTTTTTATATTTTTGTAATGATTAATTACTGAAGCGCCAATATGATTTTCTTGATGTGAGTATTCAATATAATTACAGTTTAAAGTTTTGGCAATTACTTTTCCATAGTTTTGTCCAACAGTAAAAACCGGCATATATGAACCTTCAACATTTCTAGGTTTTGAGCTTACTGCGATAGTTTTTACATTTTGAAGGTTATGTTGTGTTTTCTGAATGAGTTCTTGAAAGTTTTTTAGATGCTGAAAAACTGCATCTTGTTGCCTTAATCCCCTTTGTCCTGGGGAAACAGACAAGATTTTTCTCATATCTGTTTCTATTGTACCTTTTATGGAATCTATTAAAGCTATTGATGTAGTGTATGCACTTGTATCAATGCCCATTATATAGTCTGACATTACTAGACTTTCCTCACTATAGATCCTAATAAACCATTTATAAATTTATGAGAATCGTCTTTTGAATATTTTTTGCTTATTTCCACAGCTTCATTTATCGATACACTTTCTGGTATTGATTTATTATATAAAATTTCAGAAAGGGATATACGGAGAACAGCTAAATCAACTTTTGCTATTCTAGTTATTTTCCAATCTTTTGAATTTTCTTCAATGTATTGGTCAATTTTTTCTAAGTTATCAATCATATCACCAATAGTTTTTTCAAGATATTCAATATCTATATTAGTCAATTCAAAGTGTTGAACATATTGATTTATACCCATTTTGTCATAGTTTTTATTTATATCCATAGAGTAAGCAATTTTGACAGCTTCTTCTCTTGTTTCTTTTCGTTTCATATTTCCTCCATAAAAGATGCTATTTTCCCTTAAATAAATTATAGATTGACAAAATAAAATTGTCAATCTATATTACCATTTCTTTTAATCTGTTATTATCTCAGTTTCAGGTAATTCTTTTTGTTTTTCCTTTTCTTGTACTATGTTAAGCACATGAACATTTACGCTAGCAACAGTTAAATCCGTCATGGTTTCTATTTCTTGTTTAACTTTCATTTGTACGTTTTTAGCAACCTCATTTATTTTATTTCCGTATTCAACGTTGATGAAGATATCTAAAACAACAGTATTTTCATTTATTTCTACTTTTATACCCTTAGAGTAAGTATTTTTGGAAAAAAGGCCAGTAATTCCTTCTGTAACTCCTGTACGAGTTGTACTGACACCTTTTACTTCACTTGTTGCTATACCAGCGATTATTATGACAACGTCATCTGATATTTTTACCTGTCCGTATTCAAAAGTCTCATTGTTTTCCATATTAGCACCTCCATAAATAATTATATCAGAAGATGTAAAATTTTACAATTCAATATTATCAAATTTTACAATTTTAATTTGTTCAGTTTCGTAGTTTGTTTCAGATACAATTATATCAAGAATTTTAGTAACATCAGCTTGCTCTAGTGTATCATTTGTAATTACTTTAACCATATTATCGTCAACAATTGCAACTGATTCGTTGTAGCCTTTGCTTTGAAGCATTAATTCAATATCTTGTTCTGTTTCAATGAAGTTATTTTTATTTAAAAGTAAATTTTCAAATTGCTGTTTAGTATCATCTGATATAAGGCTGTTACTTATATTTCCTTCTAAATGATCAATTACTTCCATATTGCTTTTTTCTTTATTAAGCTTGAAATTATTAAAACTTATATTCAACGTATTAGAGCTAGCTTCTTCAGTTGGTGTTGTTGATGCTGTTATGCTTTCAATATCAGTTATATCGGTTATGTCTCCTAGAATTTCATAATCTGTTTCAGTTTCACCTTCTACTATTATCGCATTACTTTTTTCTTCATTATTCTCAGAAATTGTTTCATCAATTATTTGTGCATATTCATTTTCATCAAATGTATTTGCTGGCTCCATTGTCATATTTACATAACCTATAATAAATATTATAGCCAAAGATGTTAAAAATACTAATGTTTCTTTTTTCATAATCATTTAATTATCCCCCTAAATCTAATATACTACTTCAATATCATTGACATTTATATCAAATAAAGTTTTTATTGAATTCATTAAAATTGTATAAATATCCTTATTTCCATCATAATCTACTACCACAAGAACACCTGAAATTTCTGGATATTGGTAATATTTTTCAACAACCTGATTATTGTTCCCTATAACAACCTGGTTTTGCTTAGTTTCTCTGTTCACCTCTCTTTTCATACCTTCACTTCCTATTTCGTTATTAGTTTCTAAACTTGTGTTTTCATCATAAATTGGTTCCATTTCAGGAGTTTTTTTTGTGTAAAGCATAACATCTACACTTTTAATACCTTCTATTTTTCCTAATATTTCTTCCATTCTCTTTTCCATAGCGTACACATAACTATCGGTAGTGATTTTATTATTATCAGAGCTATTAAATGCAGATGCATTTTCGGAGGTATTACTACTAATCAAATTTGTAGTATTAAACTTTAATATCAAGGATATAATCACTAATAATATAAAAATGTTAACTGCATAAACTAATTTTTTATTTTCTTTGAAGATATTAAAAATGGTGTTTAACATAGACATAAAGCTTCCTATCCTTTCCTACTTTTTCATCAGTCGATTTCAATATTTTCAGTATTGATATTAAAAATTTCTGCTATTACTTTTTTAAATTGAGAAGATTCTTCTATATTTAAGAATTTGTTTAGTGTTATAACAGCTTTTATATCCATATCCTCTGTAAAGTTAAGGGTTATATCTTTAATCACTTCCTCTCCGTCAAAAGTATTATTGTTTATCTTATCAATAAATTCTTTATCCACATTTTCAATGTTAATTTCTCTTTGATATGAATAGGAAGAAACGGGAACATCTTGAAGTAAATCTTCAAAAACAATGCTTCCATTAAAAAATATATTATTGATAATATAAACTATAATAAAAATTTTTATTATTAATCTACAAAATTTTTGAGTTTTCCCTTCCGGAAATATTAACATTATTATGTTGAACATCATTACTAAAATTAATATATTTACTATTATATTTTTCATAGGCTATCCAAAAATATTATTCATAAAGTTTAATAAAACAGAGTAGTATACAGTTGTTATTACAATTGGTGTAATCAAGCAAATTAAATATATGAAAAATATATCAGCCATTTCATAAATGAGCTTGGATATATTATCATTAAAAGGTTCAACAATTACTGCTGTAGATTTATACATAATTAAAACTAATATCATTTTAATTAGTGATCCTCCGAAAGCAGAAATAATAAATATAATGACTATTATTCCTAAAACATCCTTAATCATCAGTAAACTTTTAAGGAAAACTCCAAAAAAACTAGTAACTGCGTTTCCAACAACAGGAATTGATGAAGGAGATAAAGCTTTTATAGAACTTATAAAAATATTATCTGTTTTATATAATATATATCCTTGTACAGAAAAATTTATGACTACAATAATAATATAACCTGACAAAATTAATAATGTTCCCTTTTTTAAAAATTTGTAAAGCAACTTTGCATTAATTAATTTACTTGAATTATTAATTAAAATAATTGAAATCATAATCAGCGTTATAATATCTGTAAAGCTATATATAAATTGAGTTGTTATACCAATTATATAATTCAAATATGTTTGAAAAAATTGCAATATACTTAACTTGCCGAAGGTAAGCATCGCTGCTAAAAATATAGCATTAATATCCTCTGTTATAGTTTTAAATCTGGCAAAATCATTATTAAGCATATTTTTAAGCGATAATACATCCTTAAGTATTATTGTAAATATTACTATAACTGAAAAAAACACAACTATTTCAGAAACACTTTGATTTCCAATTTCATCTGTAAAATATTTTATTATTGTTAACATCATACATATAATCAGTACATTTGCACATGTTTTAAAAATATCTTTTAAAAATCCCTGTTCATTCTTTATTTGATATTGTAAGTAATCTTTTAAACTTATGTCTAATTTTCCTTTAAAAGCATTTTCAATTAAGCTTTTAACGTTAATATTATTATCTTCAAAATAAGAACTGTTACTATTCAAAAAATCCTCAAGATTATTTGTAGGGATATTGTCAGCCGCTTCTTCTAAACTTTTATTTACTCCATAAACATTGAATGTGCTAAGTGTTATTACAATTATTATCATAAGTATAATCTTTTTTTTCATTTCATCACCCGTTCATTAGAAGCAAAATTTGATCTAGGAATATTTTAATTATATCTATAGAATATATTAAAATAATTATCTTACCAGCCATTTCAACTTTTTTGCCGATGGATTCGTAATTTAAATCTTTACATAATAATGATATAAAATCACACAGATAAGCTATACCAATAATCTTTAGGATTATACTGAAGTTGTCAATTTTTATATTATATTTGTTAAATATATTAATAAATTCAGAAATATATACTTTTAACTCTCCAAATAAGAGAACTATGACGAGTACACCAAACACTACTGAAATATATACTTTGAATTCCGTATTAAATTTTGAGATAATGATGCTTAAAATAATTGTTATAACAGCAATAAATATGATTCTTGTAAGCAACATAGAGAAATCCTTTCATCAATATAAGTTAAAAACTGATTTTACCTCCATAAATAAATCATTTATCATTCCAATAATAAGAGCCATTACAACTACGACACCTGCTAGTGTGACAAACATTGCCTGCTCGTCCCTTCCTGTTCTAGTTAAAATTTGATTAAAAACAGCAACTACTAAACCAATAGCACCAACTTTAAAAATTATATCTATATCCATACATTCCTCCTAAACTAGAATTATTGCAGTCAAACAACCTACTAATATTGAAATTTTATTGTATAAGTTTTTCTTTTCTTTATGTATTGATTCATATTCTTTCATAATAATTTCCATCTCCCGAGAAGCAATGCTTAACTTCTTGTCCAAAATATCTGAAAATGTATTGCCATAATAATCTATTATTTCTGCAAAGTAATAATTAAATTCCATTGGAGTAGTAGTACTGTTTTCAACAAAAGTTAAAAAGTTTTTTTTGCTTTTATTTTCTTGTTTCTTCATTTCTTCTAGAAGTCTATAACAAATGATTTTAACTACTTTACTTTTAAAATTAAACTTGTCTAAGATTTCTTCAAATGACATTTTTAAATCACAAGAATAAATTCTCAAATATTCTGTAAATTCTATTAATTCTTTCATTTTGATAATTTTTTTGTCTCCAATATTATTAATTAAAATAAAAATATATCTAACTGTAAAAACAGTGAGAAGAAACAAAGATATTTTAATCATTATCATTAAGAATCACCCTGTTCTTTTGAATATCATAAATTTCTTTTATATCTAATGGTTTACTACCACTTAAAATTATAACCCTGTCAAAGAAACAATTATTAATAATATTTTTCAAATAAATATTTTTTTTGATATCTTCTACACTGTAGCCATGAGCTGTTGCAATTATGTTTACCCCACTCTTTAAAGCATATTGAATTGCTTCAAAATCGTCTTTTGATCCTAATTCATCACATATTATTACTCTTGGAGAAAGTGCACGTATACTCATTATAAAGCCTTCTTTTTTCATACAATAAGCTAAAACATCAGTTCTTCTACCTACATACATTTGTGGAACTCCATTAAATACAGAAGATATTTCTCCCCTCTCGTCAATAATAGTGACATCACAACCATCAAAATTTTTTGTTTTAACTCCATCACTTAGATGAGCTGAAATATCACGAATAAAGGTTGTTTTTCCTGACAGCGGAGGGCCTATTACTAATGTGTTGTATATTTTGTTGCTATGACTTATAAAATACTTAAAATAACTTTTAGTACATCCAACAAATTCCCTTGCTATTCTTATATTTAGTGATGTTATATTTTTAAATCCCTTAAATTTGTCTCCTTCATAAATACAATCACCGCTAAGTCCAACTCTATGTCCACCTTCAATAGTAATATATCCTCCTTGAATTTCTTTTTCAAAAGCATGAATCGAGTTTAAGGTTAGACTTGCTATTGTATCCGCAATATCTTTTTTCTTTATTTTATAGTAATTATCATTGTACCTTCTTGATATATCGTTTAGTCCTAAAAAATAATCCCCTTTTATACTTTTGACAAAAACTGGGCTGTTTGTTCTTAGTCTAATTTCAATTGCATCATACTCAAAAAATCTAGAGTGATTACTTAGTATTTTGTTTATGTTGCTATTTAATAGTTTTATAATATTTTTCATAAATTTATCCCCTTTGTCTATGAGTGAATCACGCTTATATTTTATAATATTAAAAATATATAAAAATATGATAAGATTTTATATATATAAAAACATATATTTGAAACAAAGAATTAATTCTTTACAATCAAAAATGTTGGAAGTTTTCATAAAATTTGTTACAATAAAAAATATGTATAGGAGGTAAATATGGAACTTAATAAATTTATTTGGGTGGGATTAATATTAATAGGTATTTTAGGTATTTTAATAGAAATAAAATTTAAAACTGTAAATTTCCTATCAATATTAATATCAATTATATGTATATTAACAGGATTATTTTTAAGAAAAAAAATTTTTTTTTAGAAATTACTTTACAAAATAAAATACCATGTTATAATATAGACGTGAAATATCTTCAGGGCAGGGTGAAATTCCCTACCGGCGGTTATAGTCCGCGAGCCGAAAGGTTGAATTGGTGGAATTCCAATACCGACAGTATAGTCTGGATGGTAGAAGAGATTACTAATATAAGCAATTTCTATCGAAGTTATGCCTCTGAAGATTTCAGAGGCTTTTTTATTTTATAATATATTTATTTGAAGCCTCTAAATCTTTAATAGTGCAAAGCACAAGGAGGAAAATATGAAAAATGAAATTTCAATCAATCAAAAAAAAAGTGTAAAAACATTGACTAAAATTGGAGTATTATCAGCAATAGCAGGAGTTTTAATGCTAGTTGAAATGCCTTTATGGTTTGCTCCAAGCTTTTACAAATTAGACCTTAGTGAAATTCCTGTTTTAATCGGAGCATTTGCTTTAGGACCTTTTGCTGCTATAGCAATTGAATTTGTTAAAATACTATTGAATTTTGTGTTAAATGGAACAATTACAGGAGGAATTGGAGAATTAGCAAACTTTCTAATAGGTTGTTCTTTTGTAATACCTGCTGGTTATATTTACAGACACCATAAAACAATGAAAACAGCAATTATAGGAATGGTAGTAGGTACTATTTCTCTTGCAATTGTGGGAGCATTATTAAACTATTCGGTATTATTGCCAGCTTATGCAAAAGTTTTTGGTGCGCCAATACAGTCATTTATAGATATGGGAAATGCTTTAAATCCTTATATAATTGACCTAAAAACTTTTATACTATATGCAGTAGTACCATTCAACATATTAAAAGGTATTATAGTTTCAGCGATCACATTATTGATTTATAAAAGACTATCCCCTATTCTTCACAAATAATATTCGTAAATTGAATTGAATGGTTGTAAAGGAAAATATTATAAGTTGACTTAAACCTATATTTAATGTAATATAGTGTAGAGTAAATTGTACAGTCGCATGCTTGGCATGAGGAAAGTCCGAGCTCCGTAGAGCAAGGTGCTGGATAACACCCAGTGAGGGCGACCTTAAGGAAAGTGCAACAGAAAGAAACCGCCACTTTTGTGGTAAGGATGGAAAGGTGAGGTAAGAGCTCACCAGCAATTAGGCGACTAATTGGCTATGTAAACCCCACCTGGAGCAAGACCAAGATAGGACTTTGGAGTGGCTGCTCGTCACAGTCCAAATGGTAGGTTGCTAGAGCTTACTGGTAACAGTAAGCGTAGATAGATGACTGTTTAATACAGAACTCGGCTTATGTATTTACTCCTTAAAAGAAAATAAAACACTTGAAAATTTCAAGTGTTTTTTATATTAAATTATTATTTCATTTACAGTGTTTTTCTCTAAAATAGTTATTTTAAAGTCTTTAGTATTTTCTAGAATATTTTTTATGGTTTCTAAAGTGTGATATTCTGTATTGTAGTGACCAGCATCAATTATACTTAAATTATTTTTTAAAGCATTTTGAGCTTGATGATATTTTATATCTCCAGTTATATAAACATCTGCGCCTTTATTTATTGCGTCATCTATAAAATCACTTCCACTTCCCCCACAAAAGGCAATTTTTCTTATTTTTTTATTTAAATCATTACAATATAGTTTAATATTACTACAATTCAATGAATCTTTAACTGATTCAGCATATTTTATGATGTTTTGCTCTTCAATATTTCCAATACCACCATATCCATTATCACTTTCATTTACTTCATGTAGAATAGCATAATTTCTAATACTAAGCTTTTGAGCTAATTTATAATTCACTCCATATTCTGCCATATCTAAGTTTGTATGCATACTATATAAATTAATGTTGTTTAAAATTAAATTTTTGATGATTAAACCATCATAAGTATTGAAGTCTATTGATTTTAATGACCCAAATATAAATGGATGATGAGTTATTATTAAGTTTATTCCACTTTTTATCGCATATTTAACTGAATCTAAATCTAGATCTAGTATTAACATAATATTTTTTATGTCACTATTTAAATTGCCTATTTGTAGACCACTGTTATCCCAAGTTTCTTGTGTTTTTATTTTTAATTTAGATTCTAATAATTCAACTATTAAATTTAGTTTCATTGTTTATCAACTCCATTATTTTATTATTCTTATTTTTTAATATATTAATTTTTTCTTTATATGAAGAATTATTTGTCAATTCAAGATTACGAATGATTTTATTATTTGTTTGTAAAACTTTAATAATATAATTTTTCATAATTTGATTATTGTTTCCTATTAAAATTTTACTAAATTCATAATAAATTTCATCTTCTATTATTGAGAAGCCAGGTTCTGCTTTTATAATAAAATAATAATGTTGTTGTTCTTTCACAATATCTTCATCTATAATTTTAAAGTTGTTATTATATAAATACCGCCGTAACTTATCAACAGCAGTCATAGGTTGTAATATTAATTGATATGTACTAGATGATATATCTTTTGACTCTTCTAATATATTAGATATTAGCTCTCCACCCATTCCAGCAATTATAATGGCCTCAGCTTCTTCTTTATTTAATACTTTTAAACCGCTACCTAATCTAAAATCACAATAGCAGTTCAAATTCTTAGATGTTAAGTATTTTATTGCACGATTTAAAGGTCCTTTGTTTATATCACTAGCAATTACTTTTTTTGCAGTGTTGTCATGTAATAGCATTTCTGCTATGTATCCGTGATCAGTACCAATATCAGCAGCGGTATTACACTTTGATACCATAGATTTTATACATTCTAAACGGTTCATATTATTCCCCTTATTCTTTACATAATTAAAAATGCAAGACTGATGAAAGTTATGTTTTTTAATAGTCTTTTCAATAATTTAATATATATAAAATAAATGGAATGTAAACATTCCATTTATTTTAATTTATCATAATTACCTTGTCATTCTACGAAGTAGAATCTAATTTTTGGTTTATTCATACAATGACAATAATTAAATTTGCTACTACTCAAGATAATCCTTTAATTTTTTACTTCTACTTGGATGTCTCAATTTTCTTAAAGCTTTTGCTTCAATTTGTCTAATTCTTTCCCTTGTAACCTCAAATTCTTTACCAACTTCTTCAAGTGTTCGTGCTCTTCCATCATCCAAACCAAATCTTAATCTTAAAACTTTTTGTTCTCTATCTGTTAAAGTATGAAGTACTGATGAAAGTTGTTCTTTTAATAAAGTAAATGTTGCAACATCTGAGGGAGCTTGAACATCATCATCTGGTATAAAATCACCTAAATGACTATCTTCTTCTTCACCTATAGGAGTTTCTAATGAAACAGGTTCTTGAGCAATTTTTAATATATCTCTAACTTTATCAGGTTCCATATCCATTTCAAGTGCAATTTCTTCTGGTGTTGCATCTCGTCCTAGTTCTTGGAGAAGCTGTCTTTTTATTCTAATAAGCTTATTAATTGTCTCTACCATATGAACAGGAATTCTTATTGTTCTTGCTTGATCAGCAATTGCTCTTGTAATTGCTTGTCGAATCCACCATGTAGCATAAGTACTAAATTTAAAACCTTTTGTATAATCGAATTTTTCTACAGCCTTAATTAAACCTAGATTTCCTTCTTGTATAAGGTCTAAAAATAGCATTCCTCTACCAACGTATCTTTTAGCAATACTGACAACTAGTCGCAGGTTAGCTTCTGCTAATCTTTTTTTTGCTTCCTCATCACCATCTTGAATTAATTTCGCTAAGTCTACTTCTTCTTGGGCTGTTAATAAAGGAACTTTACCAATTTCTTTTAAATACATCCTTACAGGGTCATCTATATTAACTCCCTTTAAGATATCATCATCGGTTTGGCTAACAAAGAAGTCAGCATCTTCTTTTATATCAGTTTCTTCTTCATCCTCTACCTTTTCAGGTATCATATCATCTTGAAATCCTAAAATTTCAAGATCATTATCTTCAATTAGTTTATAAAAATCATCTATAAATTCAGGGTTAATATCTAATTTTTCAAAGGATCTTAGGACTTCTTTATATGTTATAAATCCATTTTTTTTACCTTTTTCTAATAATCTATTCTTAATTGTTTCTATTTTTTGAAAGACTTCAGCATTTTTAGCAGATTCATCCTCTTTACTAACAGGTACATTTTTGTTTTCCATCATGGGCTAATTTACTTCCTCCTTAGTTGATTTAATTTTTTTAGCGAGGCTAAAAATTTCATTCATAATGACATTGTTCTCTAACGTATTATTAGACTCTTTTATGCTATCAGTTAGCATAGCTTTCTTTTTTTCATAATACCTAATTTTAAGTCTCTTCATACAATCTTTGAATAAAGCCTCTAAATTATTGTAATCAACATCGTCATTCTGCACAAAAACACTTACATCCATTTTATCACTAATTATCTTTTTTAAGCTTTCTTCGTTTAAATTCATATTATTGATTTTGTAATTATACATCTCTTTAAATATATTATAGAAATTCAAGTCCTTAAAGGTATCTTCATTTACTATCTCTTTTAAGTATAATGCAAAATCATTATTAATGAGAATTAGTTTAATTAGCTCTTCTTCGTGTGATGTAGTAATTTTATTAACCTGCGGTTTATATGTAACAGGTGGTGCATTTTTAACATAATTTCTCTTTTTAGTTTTTATTTTGTTGTATTCTTTTAATATAGAATCTTTGGAAACCCCTACTTTTTCCGATAATTTTTCAAAAATTAATTCTTTTTCAATTTCACTTCCTACATTTACTATATTTTCAAAATATTTATTTATATATTCAACTTTACTAGAATTTTCATATATATCTTTATAATAAAATTCTAAAAAGCTATAATAATCTAAAGAATTTTCTATAAGTTTGTCGAATTTTGATTTTCCGAATTTATTTAAATATTCATCTGGATCTTTTGCATCTGGGATTACTACTACTCTACCATTTAGATTAGTCTTTTTAATCATGTTAATAGCTTTTAGAGCAGCTTTTTGTCCTGCAGTATCTGCATCAAATGCTATGTAAAAATTTTTACTATATCTCTTCATAAGTTTTACTTGATTTTCAGTTAAAGAAGTACCTAATGCTGCAACTGTAGTATTATATCCATGAGCATGCATTTTAATTACATCCATATAACCTTCAACTAAAATAAAGCTTTTATCTCGTACGGTTTCCTTTGCGATATTAATTCCATATAAATTATTACCTTTGCTAAATACTAAACTTTCAGGTGAATTTAAGTATTTGGGTAAAGAATCATCAAGTACTCTACCACCGAAACCAACAATGCGTCTTTTAACGTCCCAAATAGGAAATATTACCCTGTTTCTAAATCTATCATAGTAATTATTTCTATTTTTACTTTTAATTATTAATCCAGTTTTAGATATATCTTCTTCTTTAAAACCTTTATTCAACAAATATCTTAACAAATTATCCCATTCGTTGATAGCATATCCAATTCCAAATATTTTTATTACATTTGCATCAATTTTTCTACTATGCAGGTACTTGATAACTTCTGGATGTTTTTTTAAGATTCTATAAAAAAATGATGCAGCTTCTCGATTTATTTCATATAGCTTGTCAGATAATATTTTATTGCTGTTGTTAATATTTTGGGGAACGACCTCTTCTAAAACTATTCCTGCTCTTTTAGCTAGATATTCAGAAGCTTCTACAAAAGTAAAATTTTTATATTTCATAAGAAAATTTATGCTATTTCCGCTTTCACCACATCCGAAGCAATGAAATATTTGTTTCTCCGGAGAAACAATGAAGGACGGAGTCTTTTCTTTATGAAAGGGACAGTTAGTACTATAATTTGCACCTGCCTTCTTTAACGGTAAGTATTCTTCTATTAAATCTACAATATTATTTTCATCAAGAATTCTATCTATTACTTCAGAATCCAATTTATAGGGCATAATATCACCATTATCCTTACATTGAAGGTAAATTATAACATATACATAGGTGGTTGTCAATAAAAAAGTTTCAAAGAAATTTGCCAAAGAAATTTCTTCTTTATTTTTTTAAGACCTCCACTTTTATAGGTGGAGGTTTTATTGTTGCCATGGCTTAGGAATATATAATTTTTCAAAAATATTCATTGCGTAATTATCAGTCATACCTGCTATATAATCTTTAATTACTTCATTCTTTGTAAAGTTATTCTCATTATAAATTTTCAAGTAATAATCGGGAAGTGCATCAAAATGATTGATATAGTATTCGAAAATTTTTTCTACTATAAAAGTAGTTTTATCTTCTTCACTTTTAGCAATTTTATTATAATAAACATTTTCAAACAAAAAATCTCTGAGTTCAGATGTAGCTTTTGCTATTTCTTCACTCATTTTAATATCACTTTCGTTCTTACTATTTTCTATAATATTTATAATCATTGTGTTAATTCTTTCACCGTGGGTATTTCCTAATAAATTTAAAAATTTATCTGGAATTTGTTTTTGATTAATTATATTTGCTCTAATAGCATCATCAATATCGTGATTAATATATGCTATTCTATCTGAAATACTCACAATTTGACCTTCTAAGGTTTCTGGCTTATAATCTTTTGGATGTTTAAGAATACCATCTCTAACTTCATAAGTCAAATTTAAACCTTGCTTTCCATTTCTTATTTCTAAAAAATCTACAACTCGTAAACTTTGTTCATTATGTTTAAAACCTGATTTTATTAAATCATTTAGAATTCTTTCACCAGTATGTCCAAAAGGTGTATGACCTAAATCATGTCCTAAAGCTATAGCTTCAGTCAAATCTTCATTTAATTTTAAACTTCTAGCAATTGTTCTTGATATTTGTGAAACTTCTAAAGTATGAGTTAAACGTGTTCTATAGTGATCTTTCTCTGGCGATAAGAATACTTGAGTTTTATGTTTTAATCTTCTAAAGGCTTTTGAATGAATAATTCTATCTCGGTCTCTTTGATAATCAGTTCTAATCTCACATTTAGTTTCTTCAATTTTTCTGCCTTTTGTAAATCTGCTTTTTGCTGCTTTTGAAGACAAGTGTTCTATTTCAAATTGTTCATAAGATTCCCTTATGTTCACGATATCACCCTTCTTTTTTATTTATTATAATCAGCAATATAGTCAAGTATAATGTTTGCTGTTTCTTCAACAGCTTTATCTGTAGTGTCTATAACTTTACATTTTAGAGAATTCATTATTTTTTCAGAATATTCTAATTCTGAAAAAATTCTTTCTAAACTGGCATAATTGGCAGTATCTTTAAGTCCCATTGCCTTTAATCTTTCTTTTCTAATTTTTATCAAGTAATCACTTTTTAGAGTCAAACCAATAATTTTTTTCGACGAAATTAAATTAAGTTCTTCAGGTGGGCTGACTTCTGGAACTAAAGGAATATTTGCAACTTTTATATTTTTATGTGCCAGATACATTGATAAAGGAGTTTTTGACGTTCTAGATACTCCAATCAACACTACATCTGCTAATAGTATTCCTCTAGTATCTTTACCATCATCATATTTAACAGCAAATTCAACTGCCTCAACCTTCTTAAAATATTTATCGTCCAATTTTCTTAAAATTCCAGGTTCTTGTTTTGGAATTATACCAAGTTGTTTAATAAGTGGTAAAAGAACTGGCGTCATTACATCAACAGCACCAATGTCATTACTAATGGCCTTTTCTAATAAATAATCTCTAAGTTCTTTTACAACAAGAGTAAAAACTATAAAGGAATTTTCTTTTGAAGCTTTAGCAATTAATTTATCTATTGCTTCTTTATCATTGACATATGGAACTATTCTTATATCAAATTCTGCTATATCGAATTGTTTTATTACTGCTTTTGCTATTTGTTCAGCAGTTTCTCCCATGGAGTCAGAAACTGCATAAATATTTATTTTTTCCATAAAGGTACCTCTTTATTTTGATATTTCCAACAATACTTTAGCTATATTAGATTTTGATATTCTTCCTACAGCTTTCATTATACCATTATTTGATATCTCAACTATAGGTAGACAGTCAACTTCGTTTTCTACAATTTTTTCTGTGGCATCTAATATAGATTCATTTTCAGTACAGTATATAATTTTAGGCATTCTAGTCATTATAACACTTACAGGAATTGTATTTAAATCTCCACCACTCATTGAGACTTTTAACAAGTCCTTTCTTGATACTACTCCTTTCAATCCGTCCTTTTCAACTACAAAAAGAGTTCCTACGTTTTCAAGAAAAAGAGTTACTATAGCATCATATACACTAGTCGATTCTCCTATATTTATAGGAACTGATTTAATATCTGATACCTTAATTGCAGATAATTTTTCGAATATATCTTTATTATTTTTTTTATTCGAAATGAAATAACCAACTTTTGGTTTTGCATCTATTAATCCACACATTGAAAGAACAGCTAAATCTGGCCTTAGTGTAGCTCTTGTAAGGCCAATTTTATCAGCTATTGATTCACCTGTTACAGGTTGATGTTTTTCAATTATTTCTATTATCATATTTTGTCTATCTGAAAGTTTGATATTAATCCCCTCATTTCTAACAATTGATTAAACAATAGGATAACAATTGTTCCATTATAGTTAATCTATTGTTAAAAGAATACTTTTTTATTTATAAAATCTACTAAATGATCTATTTTAACTCTTACTTGCTCCATTGTATCTCTATCTCTAATAGTAACAGATTTATCTTCTAATGAATCAAAATCAAATGTAATACAATATGGTGTTCCAATTTCGTCATGTCTTCTATATCTTTTTCCTATACTACCGGCATCATCATAATCTACATTAAAATGTTTTTGTAAATTATGATATAATTCAGTTGCTTGTTCATTCAATTTTTTTGTTAAAGGTAATACTGCTGCTTTAAAAGGAGCTAAGTTTGGATGTAATTTCAAAACAACTCTATTTGTTCCATCTTCTAATGTTTCTTCATTGTATGCATCGACTAAAAATGCTAAAACAACACGATCAGCTCCAAGTGATGGTTCTATACAATATGGTACATATTTTTCATTTGTAACTGGATCTTGATATGATAAGTCTTCACCTGAAGTTGTCATATGACATTTTAAGTCAAAATCTGTTCTATCTGCTATACCCCAAAGTTCACCCCATCCAAAAGGAAACATATATTCAATGTCTGATGTAGCATTACTATAATGGGACAACTCTGCTTGTTCATGATCTCTGAAACGAATTTTTTCTTTATTAATACCTAAATTTAAAAGCCAATTCATAGAAAATTCTTTCCAATAATTAAACCATTCTAAGTCTTCACCTGGCTTACAGAAAAATTCAAGCTCCATTTGTTCAAATTCTCTGGTTCTAAATGTAAAATTACCCGGAGTTATTTCATTTCTAAATGATTTACCAATTTGTCCTATACCAAAAGGAATTTTTTTTCTTGTTGAACGTGCAACATTTTTAAAGTTAACAAATATCCCCTGAGCTGTTTCAGGTCTTAAAAATATCTCAGATTTAGAGTCTTCAGTGACACCTTGAAATGTTTTAAACATAAGGTTAAATTTTCTTATTGATGTAAAGTTTGTTTTACCGCATTCAGGACAACAAATATTGTTATTGATTATGTAATTTTCCATTTCTGTATCTGCCCAACCATCAACAACTGTAGATTCTCCATTATCATGCATAAAATCTTCAATTAACTTGTCCGCTCTAAATCTTGACTTACATTCTTTGCAATCCATGAGAGGATCACTAAAACCTCCAACATGACCTGATGCTACCCAAGTAGTAGGATTCATTAGTATTGCTGCATCCAATCCTACGTTGTATGGACTTTCTTGAATGAATTTTTTCCACCAAGCTCTCTTAACATTATTTTTAATTTCAACTCCTAAAGGTCCATAATCCCATGTATTTGCTAATCCACCATATATCTCTGAACCTGGAAATATAATACCCCTTGATTTTGATAATGAAACAAGTTTTTCTAATGTGTTCTTTTCTTTTTTAGCCATTATATCCTCCTAAATTATACAAAATTAAATTATACTAAAAAAAATCCTTCATCCCATATAGGGACGAAAGATTTATTCCGCGGTTCCACCCTATTTGACAAGGCATAGCCTTATCCTCTTTAATAAAAGAAGACTCAAAAGCTCCCTTCATCTATATCTTGGTATCAGTTTTCACCTAATCTGACTCTCTATAAACAAAATATAGACTACTCTTCTCTATCACAGTCGTCACTTAATAAATATAATGTATCAAAATATAATTTTAATGTCAAGTAAAATCTTAATTAACTACTGATATATATCATTTCTATCATCAGTATTTTGTGTGAATGAGTCATCTGTTTTGCTATTCAAATTATCTGTTTTTTGTTTAACATCATCCATAACATTATCCATAGCATCTTTGACAGCATCCATACTTTTGTCAACTTTTTGGCTAACATCTATTATTTTACCATCAGCTTGAGTAATTTCAACAGTACACTGAGTCAATAAAGCTGCTGTTATGCCTGCAGCTGACAAAAATGGGGCAATTATTGCACCAACTAATCCAGCAGTTATTGGTAAATTTATTATTGTTTCATTGCCTTTTTTAATTGTAAGCTTAGTTGCATTACCTTTAGATATTACATCTTTAATTTGGTCTAAAATTTGTTCGCCTTTATTAAAACTATATGAATTCTTAGTGTTTTTCTTATTCATATTTTCAATTAAAATTATAGCTTCTAATACATCGTCGTTAGAATCTTCTAATGCTTGCTTTGCTGTTCCATAGTCTGTGTTCGTACGTTTTATAATATCATCAATTTTTTGCAATTTACTATTTTCCATATTAATATTCCTCTCCTTTAAATAATTATAACAATTTTAATGTAGTGAAATTGTCTTTTCCAATATGATAAAATAAGTATTTTCTTATTATATTAAATATCTTACCGTCTGCTTCTATTGTGTTAAGATCTTTAAATTTAATTTTTAAAATTTTATCCATTGTTATTATTTCATTATATTTAACATTTATTCCATTACCAGATATTACACAATTTCTACAATAAAAGCCACCATCTTTAATTGAAAATACTGCACTTGAATTTATCATAGCTCCACAAGACATACAATGTTTAAAATCTGGTTTATAACCTAACATTGAAACTAATTTTAATTCGTATGTAGCTGTTATTTTGTCATAATTATTTTTAGATTTTGAAAGAAAATCTAAAGTTGTAATAGTCATATTGAAAATTTTAGATTCTACATTATTTTCTTGAGCGATATAATTAATAAGCTCCAATATGTAATTGCCATAGAAAAAACCTTCCATATTGTTTCTAAGGCTGTAAAAGCTATTTATTAACTGAGCAGATGTTAATATATACATATCTCTAGATTTAAACAATGTACAATTTGAATAAGCAAATAGTTGCGAAGCATTAATTAAATGAGAATTATTTTTACGACAGCCTTTAGATAATAATTGAATCTTACCTCTTGTTTTTGAAAGAGCATGAAGTATTTTATCATTTTCTTTGTAATTTACTTCTTTTAAAATAAGAACTTCTTCTTCTATTGTCATTTTTTATTATACCCAAAGTTATTTAAAAGATAATTATTATCTCTCCAATCCGGAGAAATTTTCACCCAAAGCTGAAGGTTAACTTGGCTCCCTAAAAGTTTTTCAATATCAACTCTCGAACTTTTTCCAATTCCCTTTATTTTTCTCCCATTGTGTCCAATTACAATACTTTTATGAGATTTTTTTTCACAAATAATATTTGCCCTAATATCTACTAAATTTCTGTTTTTACGTTCTTTCATTTCATCAATTTCAATTGCGATACCATGAGGTACTTCATCTTGAAGATACATAAGTGCTTTTTCTCTTATTATTTCTGCTACTATAAATCTCTCTGGTCTATCTGTAATATAATCTTGAGGAAAGTACATTGGTCCGGGTTTAAAATACTTTTTAATTAAATCTATTAATGAATCAACGCCAATACGATTTAATGCTGATATTGGTAAAATATCATCAAAAACATTGAATTTATTAAATTCTTCTGTAATCTTTATTACAGCTTCTTTATCGAACTTATCTATTTTATTTATAATTAATATCTTTTTTGAATTTATATCTTTGATTTTTTCAATAATATATTCATCGCCAGGTCCTATTTTATTGAATTCATCTGTAATCATAATTAATACATCCATCTCTTCAAGAGCTGAATCTACTTCTGTATTCATAAATTCACCAAGTTGATTTTTTGGTCTATGAATACCAGGTGTATCTAAAAAAACAATTTGAACTTCATCATCTGTATAAACTGTTCGTATTTTATTTCTAGTTGTTTGAGGTTTATTTGACATAATTGATATTTTCTCACCAATCATGCTATTCATAAGTGTTGATTTTCCTACATTAGGTCTTCCTATAATCGTTACAAATCCTGATTTAAACATGTTTATCCTTTCTAATCTAAGTCTTCTGGTCCAAAACTATTTGGCAAAAGCTCTTTTAATGTATATACTTTATATGATTCGTAGTTTTTTGCACATATTATTTTTATATCCTTGCCAAATTCTAATATAAATTGTCTACAAACTCCACATGGATAAGATATTTTTTTATTTCCTCCTACAACAGCTATCTTTTCAATATCCATATGTCCTTCAGAAATACATTTTGAAATAGCAACTCTTTCGGCACATATTGTAGGAGAGTATGATGCAGATTCAATATTACAACCTGTAAAGACCTTACCACTTTTTGTGTAGACTGCTGCTCCTACTTTAAACTTAGAATAAGGGCTGTAGGATTTCTCTCTAGCTTCCATAGCTATTTTAATTAATAATTTATCTTCCATAATATAACCACCTTAAATTTATTATTTTTATTATATCATGTATGGTAAAATATACAATATTTTTAAGGTCATATAATAATTTATTATATGTAATTATTTACTCAATATTTACGTTTTGTAAACTGTTAACAATTTGAATCCATGTATTTCCTGGATTTAATGAAAGTTCTTCATTATTAATATAAAATTTTGTTCGTGATTTTTCTGAATTTTTCTCCCATGTAATCTTTATAGCTTCTTTATTTGTAATATATATGCCATTGCCTTTACCAACAGTATCTAAGTATAATCTACCTTCGCTATCTAAAACACTTTTTGAAACTTCAAGGATGATTAAATTTTTTGTTGTTAACTGCTCATTATAAAGTTCATCTATATGTTTTTCACCATCTTTATATCTAAGATAAAGTTTTTTTTCTTCATCATATTTATAATCTGTAGTATTATATTTATTGTATTTAATGTTAATTTCTGTAGAAGTAAAAACTTCTTCATATTTTTTTGAAAGTTCTTTTGTAGATTCATTAAATTGATAGCTTTCATAATCCGATTCTTCCTTATAACCGTAACTAGAGGCTTCATCTCTTATTGATTTCAATGTTGTATACATATTATGAGGTGCAAATTTATCTGTATCATAATATCTCCACATGGCACCACTGTACAAACCATCAACATCGGGAACCATTAGTCTTTTAATTTCACTAAATGCATCTTCGCTGCCACCAACATGTACAAAAATTCCGTCATATTCTAATGCATAATATATTAAGTATGGTCTTGCACTTCTTACTGGACCTATAATTCCAGGTTCCTTTGTTAAAAAAATACAAAGATATCTCGTATAGGGGTATTCCACTTCGCATTCATATATTATTTCAGCATCTTTTAATCCTGCTTGCCATCTTGCATTCGGATGGTTGTCTATTGATATTGCTACAGGTCTTTTTAATAGATCACTTTCATAATATTTTTGTCCATCTAATGGTGATATAATTTTGTTAGAATCATCTTCTTCCACACTGTTATCGTATTCTATTATATTATCATCAATTTCTGATACTGTATTATCCATATCATCATTTATAGATACAGGGTTGTCCTTATTACAACTTGATAATAATATAATAGATAATATAAAAATTATAAATATATTTTTTTTCATTGTTTATACCCCTTAATTTTAATCTTATGCAATCGAAGTTTTATTGAGCTTTACTTATATAGCTGTAATTTTTGCATTATTGCTTTTTCTTTATTTCTCATTTCTGTTTTTTCTTCTTCAAACATATGATCATATCCTAATAAATGAAGGGTACTGTGTACAGTTAAATATACCATCTCTCTTTCTAAACTATGACCAAAATCATTAGCTTGTTCAATTATTTTTTGTGTAGACAATACAATATCTCCAAGAAGGTAAAAGCCTTCAAATTCATCGTCCATCGGAAATGATAATACATCCGTTTCATTGTCTACATTTCTATAAATTCTGTTTAGTTCTTTAATTTCTTCATTAGTTACAAATGAAACACTTACCTCATAATCATTATTTGCTTTTTCAACTTTAAGTGTAGTAATAATAGCATTTTCTATAGCTAATTTATTTTTTTCAGTTATATCCATTATATCTTGCCTGTTATTAAATAAAATATTTATCATTTTTTATTCTCCTCAAACTTTTCATAGGCTTTAATTATGTCTTGTACTAATTTATGCCTAACAACATCTTTTGTTTCAAAAAACATAAATCCAATTCCTTCAACCTTTTTTAAAATTTCAACTACAGTTTTTAAACCTGATTTTTTACCAAAGGGTAGGTCTACTTGAGTAATATCGCCAGTAATAACAGCTTTTGACCCATATCCTAAACGCGTTAAAAACATCTTCATTTGTTCGTTCGTTGTATTTTGAGCTTCATCAAGAATTATAAATGATGAATCTAAAGTACGTCCTCTCATATAAGCTAAAGGTGCTACTTCAATAAGTTGCTTTTCTACATTTTTTAAAAAGTTTTCAACACCCATTATATCAAAAAGAGCATCGTACAAAGGTCTTAAATATGGATCAACTTTATCCTGCAAATCTCCAGGTAAAAATCCTAGTTTCTCTCCAGCTTCAACGGCAGGTCTAGTTAAAATAATTCTTTCTACTTCTTTTTTTCTGAAAGCATTTACTGCTGCTGCTACAGCTAAGTATGTTTTTCCTGTTCCAGCAGGGCCTATGCCAAATGTTACGTCTTTAGTATTAATTAAATCCACATATCTTTTTTGTCCTATTGTTTTTGCTTTTATTACTCGACCTGATGCAGACGTGACTATAATTTCTTTCAATAGTTCATTATAATTTATATCATAGTTATTGTTGTTTGCTTCTATTAAATAAACAACCTTTTGCTCACTAATTTCTCCTTCGTTTTTAATAACCTCTATCATTTCATTTAGAATTTTAGCAACTACTTGTGTAGAAATTTTATCACCAGTTACCTTAATTTCTCCATTTCGCACTAGTATGTTAACATCAAAGTAACTTTTAATTATTTTTAAATTTTTGTCATGAATACCAAGAAGTTTTATAGTTTCGTCCTCGCTAATTATGTTAACTTTTTCTTCAAATAAATCCATTAATCCTCCCTAATTTCTTCTGTTGTTTTGTCATCTATAGGATAAATCCTTATTTTTTCTCCTATATCCTCTATAATTTCTATTTGTGCATTCAAATAATAATAATCATCATCCTCTGAAAACTTTAAAGATGATTGCAAAATTCTTGCATTATTATTACATTTTTTTAGCAAATCATCATACATGCTAACCTTTAATTTGTTTTTAGCTGTATTTTCATCTATTTTAATTTCTTTTGCTTTTTCTTCATAGTATACACCTTTTTCTATTGTAATATTAGAAAAGTTCGTTATAATAGG
Source organism: Sedimentibacter sp. MB31-C6 (assembly GCF_035934735.1). Taxonomy (NCBI): domain Bacteria; kingdom Bacillati; phylum Bacillota; class Tissierellia; genus Sedimentibacter; species Sedimentibacter sp. MB31-C6. The sequence continues at coordinate 2,982,343 of NZ_CP142396.1, read as the reverse complement.
AAGTTTAATTGAAGTCTCTTTATAATTATAATTTTCAAAAGGCTCAATGTCACCAATTATTTTAACCTTTTTTTCATTATTTTTCAAGTAATAAACTGATTTACTATTATTTGTAGATACTGTAATGTCTTTCAGCTTATTTTCCTTAAGTATGAAATTGTAATATGTTTTACCGTATACTATTCCTTCAGAAGGAACCATCATAAAGTCATCAGAATTTTTGTTTTTAACTATACCCATGACAAGTGTTTGACCTTCATAAACAACATCACCTTCTTTTACTACAGGCTGCCCACTTTTAGCTATTACTTTATTAACTATGGCATTTTTAGTAGATATGATACTTGATGGAGTATCTTTCTCAACTTCAAATTTTGCTGATTCTTTTTCCTTAACAAAAATTATTAACTTTGAACCCTCAATATACACTTCAATAAATTTGAAATTATCAAAGTATTTATATAAAAGTGTTTCAATATTATTTTTATTTATATTAGTTGAAAAGGTTGGTGTTTTAATATCATTTTCATTTAATACTTTTACAATTTCCTTAAAAGTAGTATGATTAACTCCTATTATCTCAACTTGCCATATCAAAGATGCAAAAACGAAATAACATATAATTAGAACTAAAATTCCTGTTGCGAATCCTTTTCTAAATATGATTTTTCTTAAATTAATAGCTAATCCACTTTTTTTCACTGTATGTAAATTTATTTCTTTCATAAGATTTTGATATTTAGAGTAATCATCATATGAAATTTTAAAATTTATTCCATGTTCAGTCTTTTCAATATCCCACATTGAAATACCTTTTCTTCTGAGTAAATTTAATATTTTTTCATAATTAGTAACATCAAGTTTAATTATTGCGTATCCCCTTATTAAATTAATCAACCTGAATATTATCATAATTACTCTCCTAACTTATTATTATTTCATTTATTACCCCTTTAATTATAACTTTATAGTCATTTATTTCTTCTATTTTAAATTTTGAACCTTTTATCATTATATTATTTTCTTTTGTTTTGATACCAACAACATCATTTTCGTAAATAGTTATACCTCTATGATTTTCAATTATTACCTTGTTGTTTCCATGCATTCTTAAATCAAAATTATCAGAAATAGCATCGTTTGGTATCTCTAAATCATCTGCTAACTTACTTCTAAGTTTATTGAATTTGCTCATAACTTTCCCCCTTATGTATCCTTTAAAGCTTTATATTATAAATTATGCATGTTTATTTAATTAAGAATTAATAATTAGTATAAAAATTCAAGTGGATAATTATAAAAGTTTTTTACATTAAAAAAACCCTGAATTTTCAGGGTTTTTAAGCTACTATAAATATTTAGCCACAATTTCATTTACATGTTTGCCATCAGCCTTACCTTTGACTTGTGGCATTATATAAGCCATAAGCTTACCCATGTCTTTTTTAGACTGAGCGCCTGTTTGCTCAATTGCATTTTTAACAATCGAGTCAAGCTCTTCGTCTGACAGTTGAGGCGGTAAATATTCTATAAGTATTCTGATTTCTTCATTGGTAAGATCAATAAGATCTTGTCGATTGCCTTTTTCAAAGTCTGATATTGAATCTTTTTTCTGTTTAACTTGCTTTGCTATTATATCTAATATATCAGTATCCTCTAGTTCTACTCTATCATCTACTTCTCTTTGTTTAATAGCAGCTCTAATCATAGTTACAACATTTTTTTTGACTTTGTTTTTAGATTTCATGGATTCTTTTAAATCATCCATGAGTTTCTCTTTTAAAGGCATACTTTCACCTCTTATCTTGTTTTCTTATTTTTCTTTCTGCGAGCCGCTTCTGCCTTCTTTTTACGTTTAACGCTTGGCTTTTCATAATGCTCTCTTTTTCTTACTTCTGACATTACGCCAGTAAGTGCACATTGTCTCTTAAATCTTCTTAGAGCATTATCAATAGACTCATTTTCTTTAACCTTTACCTCTGTCATTTTGCTACCCTCCCCTCGTCTTCTACTACTGTATGTCCAAGACAACAGCGAGTTTGAAATAGCACTTATTTATTATATAACATAGAATAATTAAATGCAACCATTTTATGATAAAGTTTCTGATAATTTCTTTCCACCTAATATGTGAAAATGTATATGCTCAACAGACTGACATCCGTTTTCACCACAATTGCTAATGACTCTGTAACCAGAATCATTAATACCTTCTTGTTTCGTTATTATAGGGATTGCCTCAAAAATATCTGCTATAATACTTTTGTTTTCTTCTTTAATTTCATTTATTGATCCGATATGTTTTTTGGGAACAACAAGTATATGAACAGGTGCTTGGGGGTTTAAATCCTTAAATGCTGCTATATTATCATTTTCATATACTAACTCTGATGGTATTTCTTGATTTGCTATTTTGCAGAATATACAACTCATTTTAGTCACCTCTAATCTTAAGTATAAATATCTTTATACTATATTATTCACAAATTAAAAAATCGTTTCTGATTCTTTTAACATTAACATTAATTAATTCGTTTTTAATATTTTTATTACTTTTTACCAAGACTTTTAAGTAGTTTGTACTATAACCTTCATATAAATTGTTTTCTTTTTCTGTTTCAATAAGTACAGAAATGGTTTTTCCTATATATTGTTTCATAAACTCATAAGCAATGGATTCTCCTAATTCTATTAGAACTTTACTTCTTTGTGATTTAATACTATCATCTACTTGTTCTGTCATTTCTGCTGCTTTTGTGCCTTGTCTAATAGAATATTTGAAAACATGTATTCTTGAAAATTTAATTTCCTTAACAAATTTCACAGTTGAATTAAATTCTTCTTCTGTTTCACCAGGAAAGCCTACAATTATATCAGTAGTAATACCTGCCAATGGTAAGTACTTTCTAATAATTTCTACATTATTTTTATACTTAGTTGTTGAATATTTTCTATTCATTCGTTTCAATACGCTATCACTTCCACTTTGAAGAGATAAATGAAAGTGATCACATACTTTATTTAATTTAGATATTCGTTTTATAAAATCTTCCGTAATTAAATTTGGTTCTAAGGAACCAAGTCTTATTCTTTCAATTCCTTGAATTTCATTTATTTCTTCAATTAATTTTATTAAGGAATTTTGCTCTTTTTTTTCAATTCCATAAGATGAAATATGTATTCCATTTAATACAATTTCCTTATATCCATTACTAGCAATGTTTTTAATTTCTTGGATTATATCATCTTGATTTCGACTTCTGATTGGACCTCGAACATATGGAATAATACAATAGGAACAAAATTGGCTACATCCATCTTGAATTTTAATATTAGCTCGAGTTTTATCGTGAACTGTATTGATTTTTAATTCCTCAAAATCTTCTTTACCAACAAATTTTTCTATATTATTAAAAATTTCTATATTATTAATTTTATCTTTAATAAGTTTTCCTATATTACTTTTATTCTTTGTCCCTATAATTATGTCAACATTTGTTTCACTATTTATCTTTTCACTATTTAGCTGTACGCTACAACCAACTGCCACAACAATTGCATTTGGATTTTTCCTTTTAGCTTTATTTATAAATTGTCTTGATTTTCTTTCACTTTCCTTGGTTACAGCACATGTATTAATAATATAAATATCTGCTTCACCATGAGGTATAACTTGGAATCCTTCTTTTTCCAAAATTTCTGTCATAGCTTCTGTTTCAAATTGATTCACCTTACAACCAAGAGTAGTAAATGAAACGGTATACTTTTTTTTGCTTAATTCTTTATTCAAGTTAATGCTCCTAAACTATTACTTTAAATATGTAATTTGATAATATCATATAGTATATACATTTTCAAGGTTATGTTTAATTTAAATCCAAAATGCATTTTCAATTAAAGTGATTGTTTTGTCTAGTAATATTATTTCAATTACATCAAACTGACATTGTATATCATCGATTTTTTTTAACATTAAATAATACTTTGCAGCACTAATAATTTTTCTTTGTTTGGAAAGTGTTACTGCTTCCCTAGGTAAACCAAATTCTTTATTTTTACGCCCTTTTACCTCTATAAATGACAGTATTCCATTCTTTGAAGCAATTATATCTATTTCCCCAAATCTATTCTTAAAGTTTTCCTCTAAAATTAGATAACCGTTGTCTTTCAAGTATTTTTTTGCTATTTTTTCATAAAAGTAGCCCTTATTTTCTTTATACATAGACAACCTCTTTATTAACTTACTTTATAATATTTAAAACTCCGCTTTCTGTTTCTTTAAGACGAGAATTAAAAAATTCTTCTACTACTTTTATCATATAATAAGTATCCTTTAATCCAGCTGTTTCATAAGAAGAATGCATTGCAAGTTGAGCTAACCCTACATCAACCATTTTTATACTTACTTTTGAAGAAGCTATATTACCAAGAGTACTGCCACCAGGGACATCAGAACGGTTTGTATAATTTTGATATGGTATATCAGATTTATTGCAATATTCTTTAAAGAGTGCAGAACTTATTCCATCTGTAGTATATTTTTGATTAGCATTATGTTTTATAACGATGCCATGATTCATATACACACGATTAGTTGGATCACTTATTTCAGGATGATTTGGATGTACAGCATGAGCATTATCAGCTGAAATCATAAAAGATGAAGTAAGCGAACAAAGATATTCTTCATTAGTTTTTCCTAAGCAATCATTAATTCTTTTCAAAGTATCTTCTAAAAAAGTAGATGCTGCACCTTGTTTTGTACCGCTTCCTACTTCTTCATTATCAAAACAACTGTAAACATTTATTGATTTGGAGTTTTCACCAGTTAGAAATCCATTTAATGTTGAATAGACACACTGCAAGTTATCAAGTTTTGGTGACGAAATAAAATCTCCAGACATTCCCCAAATAGAAGGTTTCATACGATTATATAAAAATAAGTCACTACTTATAATATTATGTTTTTCAACTCCACCATACTCCGCCACAATATCCATAAAATCAATTTTATTTTCTAGAGTACCATATAAAGGAAGCAAGTCGATTTGTTCATTATATTTAGAATTAGAATTAACATCTTTTTTCAAATGTATAGCTACATTTGGTATTAATAAAAGATCTTTATCAATATTAATTAATTTAGATACATATTGATTATTATTTTTTTCTATTATTCTTCCAGCAACAGAAAGTGGTCTATCGAACCAAGTAGAATAAATCATTCCGCCATATTTTTCAATATTTAATTGTATATATTTTTTATTTATTTCAATATTATAATTATCCTTTATTTTAAAGGTTGGTGAATCACAATGAGATGCAACAATATTAAAACTATAGTCATCTAAATCTTTTCCTACCTTAAAAGCTATTATAGAAGAAGAATTTCTTGTAACATAATATTTCTTACCATATTCTATATTCCATTTTATTCCTTCTGATAATTCAATGAAATCATTTAATTTTAATTCTTCCTTAATATTATTAACAACATGAAAAACACTGGGACTTTTTTGTATAAATTCTAATAAATTATTTGATACTTCAGTATACATAATTCCTCCAATAAATATATTATACAATAAATATATCTATTACATTAAGAGCTGTCAAGTATATTCACGAAAAATCAAAAAAGCATCATAATAGATGCCTTTTGAAATAAAACGTAAAATAGCGAATTAAAAAACCCCCCGACTTTTTAATAAACAATACCCAATATGCTATTCATTATAAGTTTCGCTTCACTGTAACAATAATTATACTTCTTAATTCAATTTTGTCAATTGACTATTACCATTTTTCTTTAAACAATGTAAAAATAACATATTATGGCAAAATTAGTAAATTAATTTTCATAAAAAGAGACTACACTATTTGTAATCTCTTTTCTATTTGATTTTATACGTTAGCAAAAGTATTTTTTAATAAACCCGCACTACTCACTCCTAGAGTGACAATGAAATTACAGAAAAAGATGAACACCATTTTATCAAATCCAATAATACTTGAAGCAAATGCTATAATAAACTCAGCTACTAATATAATCTTTATCTTATATTTAAAATGAGTATATTCACTTTCGGTTAATGGTTTATTTTTATCTTCAATCGGTCCTAATATGTAAATCATCATTCCCATAAAGGCCATTACTAAAATTAGTATATTATTTGGTACATATTCATAACCATATTTAGTAATATACAATACTGCTGCAACAGTAATACAAGACATTATAAAACATATTAAATAGTTTGGTGCATGATATCCTCCACTATAGCTTTTCAATGGAATGAATATTATTAAAAAAGCAATTGTATAAAACATCATATCCATAACAGCGCCTATTATAATAATAGCTATTAAATTCAATATATAAGATATAGCCAGTTCTGCTCCATATGCATATAAATTTTCATCTTCCTTTTCAATTAAATTAAGTTTTAAAACACAATTCATTAAGTTTTGACTTAAAAACTTAATCATTTATTTCTCCTAAGATTCTTCAATTCAGTTGGTACTTTTGGTTGATGCATAATGCAACAAGAAGTAGTATTAGCATTATTTACTGCTGTTTTTAACATAACATTAGTTAATGTTTTCCCTATTATAGTTTTTATATTTTTCATAATAGACCTCCTTTCACATTAATTTCATTTGTTGTATAATTATAGTATCTTGTAGTAAATTGTCAATAAAATTTGAAAACATTACTTCTGTTAATGTAAAAATAATATAAATTGGAAAATTTTTCATATATTATTAGAGATTGATATATTCGTTATGAATTTTTTTTCTAAATCATTATATAAATAAATAACTTGTCCATTATATTTTTTTATTGTTTTTTTAACACTTTTCATTCCAAATCCATGATTTTCTTTATTAGATTTATTTGTAACTAGTTCTTCGTTTATAATAATTGGCTTTACATCACAGCTATTTTCCATTTCAATTGTAATAATTTTGTTATTTACCATAAAAATGTTTAGTTGTATTTCTTTATTTAAGCTTTTTTCACAGCTTTCTATAGCATTATCTAGTATATTAGAAAATATTATACATATATCAATATCTTCAATAAAGTCAAATTTAACATTCTGTGAATTAATTGAAATTGCTATTTTATTATTTTTAGCGGATTGAATTTTTTCATAAAGTATTACATCTAATGCTTTATTATAACTAATTTGCTTAAAAGTAGAATATTTAATATCATCAATAATACTGCTCGTATAATTAATTATTTCTTTATTTCTTCCATGTTTTGCATACTCATTTAATAACAATAAATGCTTTTTCATGTCATGCTCTATTATTTTAATATTATCATAGTTCTCTTTTAATATATTGTAATGTTTATGTTCTAGTTCAGATTTTTGCTTTAGTAATGCGAATTCCTTTAAATCGGTCTGTTCTCTTATACTTTCTTCAAACAAAAAAAATATAATCATACTTGAGAACATAAGACCTATTGCACATATTAAAGCAGTGATTAATTCTGTTGTTTTTATCTTGATGTTAATAGTAATAGCAATTAAAACATACAATACCATAACTAAAGTTGCTGAAATTAGAATTAAAGCTAAAAATTTATTTGTAGGTATTTTGTTAGAGTTGTTATTTAAAGTATTGCAAAAGGTTTTAATTAAAATAAATAACAAAGTCTTTGATATTACAGCTAAAATAATTTTTGATGCCATAGAAAGTATTAAATCATTTTTAAAGTATATTTTCAAAACAAACAAAGATATCACTTCAGTTACCAACATAACAACAGTAAAAAAGATAGTATAATAAATTTTTGTGTTAAATTTCCCGTCATAAAGAATTAAAGCGAGAATTATATTTATAACAACAAACAAGCTTAAATTAAGTAGTGTATTGTTAAAAGAATGAATTATAGATAATACAAAATAGCTTCCAAATAACAAAGTATAATATTTATAGTTATTTATGTTTTGTTTAAATGCTGATGAATATAAAATATGTGCAACTAATGCTTCAAATATATATGTGCTTAACACAGTAATGTTATATATATATTCGATCATCTGAAGCGCCTCCCATATAAAAGCCATTCTGTTCTTACATGGCTCATAAGTCTAGGATTAATATATTCTTGTATTTCATTTTTACCTTTAATAAGCAATAATTTATCATCTTCAAAACCAGAAACATACATAAGATTTACCAGACGTTTTTTATATGTATGAACAAAATCGAAATTTTCAACTAATTTCTCGAATTCAGAAAAAGTTTTATTTGTTTCATATATTTCTTTAGATGCTTCTAAAGCAACTTTTCTACCTTCAATATAAATTCTTATAATATCATTAATTTTAATTTTACAATGTTCTCCCCTATAATCACGAACATTAACATATTGTTTTTGTCTATTTATATCGGAAATCGCTATATCTAATGCTCTATATAGTCTTTTTTTATCTACAGGTTTATTTAAATATCTCATAACTTTTAAATCAAAAGCATTATCAATATAACTATCGTACCCTGTGATAAACATAATTATTGCATCAGGGTATTCCTTTATTATTTGCTTTGCAATTTCAATTCCATTAATATCTTCCATTTCTATATCTAATAAAAATATATTATAATTCTTTACTTTTTTCTTAAGTAGCTCTGTGCCATTTTCATAAAAATCAACTTCAAAGTTTATGTTATTATCTACTTCATATTCCTCAAGCAGCAATTTTAATTCGCTTCGACATAATTCTTCATCATCACATACTACGATTTTATAATCACACAATTTATTTACCTCCGATTCAATAAATTTTAAGTAAAAAACTTTCTACAGTATTGTACAATATTTTACAATTAATTTCAATGGTGGATATTAAAGGTATTAACATACATTATGAATAAAATGACCTCGAATTTAAAACAAAAAAATAACACCTAAGCAATCTATTGACTTTCTAAGTTACCAAATGTTGTAATATATTACTTTAATGGTAAAATAGATATAATAGTAGGTGTTTGCGCCTTTAATTGATAATAAACGATAAATAAAATATCTTTTATAACATTTCTATCTGTTCATTTCTGTTTAATATTTTTTTAAGAAATGATTTTCTATGTATTTCAGTAGGTCCGTAAATTTGCAATGCTTGGACATGGTCTTTAGTTCCATAACCCTTATTTTTTGCAAATTTATATTCTGGAAAAGTTTTATCTAATACTGTCATTTGTCTATCTCTTGTAACTTTTGCAATTATTGAAGCTGCGGCAATGCCATGACATTTTTCATCACCTTTTATAATATTATGCTGAGGTATATGTAAATCTAATTTTTCAGCATCGATTAACAAACAATCAGGTACTATCTTATTGCCTTCTTTATTTTTAAGGTTTTCTATTGCTTGTTTCATAGCAAGTTTAGTTGCATTTTTAATATTAATTTTATCAACTGTATTACAACTAATTTCACCTATACCAATGGCAAGTGCTGATTGTTTTATTATATCAAAGAGCTTATCTCTTTTTTTAGGTGTTAATTTTTTCGAGTCATTCACACCGTCGATTAGTAAGTTTCTAGGCATAATAATAGCACAAGCAACAACACTACCTGCGAGACATCCTCTTCCTACTTCATCAATACAAGCTATATTTTTATAACCATTATCCCAAAGTTCCTGTTCTATTTTAAGCATATGTACCCCCAATTACTATTACTATTATCAATAACTCAGTTATTTAATTATAAAATAATAAATAATAGTTTATATTTTCTAAATTTTTATATCGAGAATTAAGATTTTTCTAAAGTGATTTTACCTAGCTTTCCACTTCTAAAATCATTTAAAATTAAACTGCTAACTCTTAAATAATCAATTTCAGTTTTATTATATAATAAGTTTCGCTTCAAAGCAATATTTTCCATTATATTTAGAGCTTTGTCATTGTTTTCCACACCATATTTTTCAATAATCGCTTTTTCTTTACCTAAGTGTTGCATTTTTTCTATAAATTTCAATCCTATTTCTTCTAAAACTAAAACTTCATCTTTAATTGCTCCAGTAAAAGCAAGGTTTAATGCACTTTCTTCGTTATCAAATTTTGGCCAAAGTATACCTGGAGTATCTAATAAATCAATATTACCAGATAGTCGTATCCATTGCTTACCTTTAGTAACACCTGGCATGTTTCCTGTTTTGGCGCTTTTCTTTTTTGCAATAGAATTTATAAGAGTTGATTTTCCTACATTAGGAATTCCTACTATCATTGCTTTAATTGTTTTGTTTAATAATCCTCTTTTTTTATACCTTTCAATTATTTCCCTAGATGCTTCTGCTATGGCCATTTCGAGTTTTCTAAGTTCTTTATTATTAGTAGAATTATATAATACTACTGTCCATCCCTTACTTTTATAATATTCTTCCCAATTTTTATTTGCAACTGGATCAGCTAAATCATATTTATTTAATACAATTAATCTCTTTTTATCTTTAAAAAGAATATCAAAATCCGGATTTTTACTACTTATGGGAATTCTTGCATCAATAACTTCTATTACAATATTTACTAACTTAAGATTTTCATGAAGCAGTTCCTTTGTTTTTTTCATATGTCCTGGATACCAATTTATATTCATATATACCTCTTTCTATTACGGCTAAATTACCTGTAATTTTTTTCTTCTACCCTGTTTTTCGCTCTCTACTGTTTGGGTTAGTGTATACGCAGTCTCACTCACCAATTTATTTGCTCCCTACGGTCGCATAAATTGGGAGTTCGTTGCGGTTGACCTACCAACCATTTTTTTCTCCCTACGGTCGAAAAAATGGGGTTAGTGTATACGCAGTCTCACTCACCAATTTATTTGCTCCCTACGGTCGCATAAATTGGGAGTTCGTTGCGGTTGACCTACCAACCATTTTTTTCTCCCTACGGTCGAAAAAATGGGGTTAGGTCATACAAAAATTGAGGGCAGATGCCCTCAATTGATTAATAATTCCTTAATTCTTTAACTTTAGCTGCTTTACCAGTTCTTTCTCTTAGATAGAACAATCTAGCTCGTCTTACTTTACCTTTTCTTACTACTTCGATTTTTTCAATTTTAGGAGAATGAATTGGGAAAGTTCTTTCAACACCTACTCCGTAAGAAAGTTTTCTTACGGTAAAAGTTGCTCGGTTACTTCCGCCTTGTTTTTTAATTACAATACCTTCGAATACCTGAACTCTTTCTCTGTTACCTTCTTTTATTCTAACGTGTACTTTAATTGTATCTCCCACATTAAAAGGTGTAACTTCACTTTTAACTTGTTCTAATTCAATTGATTTTATTAAATCCATTTGTATACCTCCCTTCGCTTAAGCGTTCTTAATACTTTTTAACGTATAGAGGACCGCCGTATACTCTAATGCATTATAGCATAATTGTTATAATGCTTACAACAATTATTTGTATATTTTTTTTAATTTGTTGTATTCTTCTATAATTTTTTCATCTTTTATTAAATCTGGACGTCTATCGAGGGTAACTTCAATTGCTTTAAAACGACGCCACTCTTTAATTTTTTTATGATGACCAGACAATAGAATATCTGGAACTTTTATATTTTTGTAGCTTTCAGGCCTAGTATATTGTGGGTATTCCAGTAAATTATTGCTATGAGATTCTTCTATTGAAGATTCATCAGATCCTAATACACCTGGTATTAATCTACCTACTGCATCAATAATCATAAGAGCTGGAAGTTCTCCACTTGTCATCACATAATCTCCCATAGAAATTTCTTCATCCACATATTTGTCTATGATTCTTTGATCTATGCCTTCATAATGTCCAGCGATAAGTATTATATGTTCTTTAGCAGAAAGCTCCTTGGCCTTTTTTTGTGTAAACAAATTGCCTTTTGGTGATAAATAAATAATATATGAATTGTCTCGTTTTATAGCATTCAAAGCATTAAACATAGGTTCAGGTTTTAACAGCATACCTGGACCTCCACCATATGGATAATCATCCACTTTTTTATGCTTATCTTCAGAATATTCTCTGAGATTAACATATTTCAAATTAAATGTATTATTATCAATTGCTCTGCCAATAATTCCGTTTTTAGTATAAACATCTATTAGCTCAGGAAATAAAGTTATTACATCAAATGTCATTCCAAAAGCCCCTCTATAACATTTATAATCATTATATTGTTTTTTAAATTTACTTCTTTAACAACATCTTTAATGGCAGGTATTAAATAGGAAGTATTATTATTTTTCACTTCATATACATCATTAGCGCCAGTTTGATAAATTGTACTTATATTACCTAAATACTTTCCTTCTGTTGAGTACACCTTAAGACCTTCAAGGTCAAATAAATAATATGTACTCTCTGGAAGTTTTCTCAACTGGTCTTCCAATATAGAAATATAGGTATCTCGAAAACTTTCAGCAGTATCCATATCTTCAATATTCTCTAAATAAATATAAACCATGCCTTTTCTATACCAAACATCTTTGATTTTTCTTTTAACATCATCCATTTCTGTGTAGATGTAGTCGAGTTCATCAAATCGATTTAAATCGTCAGTTAATGGTATACATTTCAAGTAACCTTTTACACCATGAGTATTAACTATTTTTCCTACCTTTATATAATCTTTCATATTTACCTCTGTTGTCAAAATATATAGGGATTAGTTTTCTAATCCCTTGAGTAGGCATTATTGAATAATTTCAACTATAACTCTTTTGTTATCTTTTGTAGCAGCAGCTTTTACTACTGTTCTTATTGCCTTAGCTATTCTACCTTGTTTACCAATTACTTTACCCATATCATCAGGAGCGACTTTTAATTCTATTATAAGTGATTGACTTCCTTCTACTTCAGTTACTGTTACAAGATCCGGATTATCTACTAGTGATTTTGCTATATATTCTACTAATTCACCCATTTATATCACCTCTTATTTGTTTTCATCTCTTTTTTCATAAATACCATTAGTTTTAAATAACATACTAACTGTATCTGTAGGTTTTGCTCCATCGTTTAACCATTTAATAGCACTTTCATCGTTAATTTTAACTACTTTTGGTTCAACTACAGGGTTGTAATATCCGATTTCTTCTATAAAACGTCCATCTCTTGGAGAACGAGAATCAGCTACAACTATTCTGTAAAAAGGTTTCTTCTTAGAACCCATTCTTTTTAATCTGATTTTTACTGACATTATTGTCACCTCCTTATAGTATATAAGCTTTTGTTTATATATGTGATGTAGGAGGACGCATTGTAATACGCCCTGCGGTTTGCATACAATGCAAACCCTACAGTCATAACATGAATTTAGCATGTAGGGACGATTGTATACATCCTATGTTTTACAAATATGCAAACCCTACAAGTTAAAATGGCATTTTGAAATTACCAAGTCCACCTAAGCCACCTTTTTTCTTACCCATTTTTTCCATAGAAGAAAACTTCTTCATCATTTTACGCATTTCTTCATATTGTTTTAATAACTGATTTACTTTTTGAACTGAAGTTCCACTTCCAGCAGCAATTCTTTTTCTTCTGCTTCCATTTATTAATGATGGACTCATGCGTTCTTTTTTAGTCATTGATTGAATTATAGCTTCAGTATGTTTTAGTTCTTTTTCATCAACCTTTAAGCCTTTAAGTTTCTTATTGCCACCTAAACCTGGTATCATTTCCAGTATTTCGTCTAAAGGTCCCATGTTTTTCATTTGTTGTAATTGTGATAAAAAATCTTCTAAGTTGAATTCTTGAGTTTTTAATTTTTTTTGTAGTTCAATGGCTTGTTTTTCATCAAAGGCATCTTGAGCCTTTTCAATAATTGATAATACATCTCCCATGCCAAGTATTCTAGATGCCATTCTGTCTGGATGAAAAGTTTCTATTTGATCCATCTTTTCTCCCACAGACAAAAATTTTATAGGTTTATCTACAACATTTCTAATTGAAAGGGCAGCACCGCCTCTTGCATCTCCATCTACTTTTGTTAATATTACACCTGTAATTTCCAAGTATTTATTGAATGTTTCAGCAACTTTTACTGCATCTTGACCAGTCATTGCATCTAATAACAAAAGAATTTCTTCTGGATTAACAGTTTCTTTAATTTGAACTAGCTCTTCCATTAGCTCTTCGTCTATATGTAAACGACCAGCTGTATCTATAATAACAATATCATTACCATTTTTTAAGGCATGTTTCATTGCCTCTTGAGCAATAATTACTGGACTTGTTTTATCACCCATTGAAAAAACAGGAACATCTACATTTCCACCAACGACCTCTAACTGTTTTATAGCTGCAGGTCTGTAAATGTCACAAGCAACAAGCAATGGCCTTTTACCTTCTTTTTTTAACTTTTTAGCAAGTTTTCCTGTTGCTGTTGTTTTACCAGCACCTTGAAGACCACACATCATAAAATATGTTATATCATTTGGACTAAAATTAAGCTTACTTTCTCCTTCGCCCATTATATTAACTAGTTCATCGTGAACTATTTTAACAACTTGTTGTCCAGGGGATAGACTATCCATTACTTCATGGCCCAAGGCTCTTTCTTTTACATTGTTTACAAACATTTTAACTACTTTATAGTTAACGTCAGCTTCAAGCAATGACATTTTAACTTCTTTCATTGCTATATCTATGTCTTTTTCTGTAAGCTTGCCTTTACCTCTTAATTTCTTTAATGTATTTTGAAGTTTATCAGATAAATTTTCAAACATTGAATTCTACCCTTCATTTATTATTTTACGCGCTTCTGTAATTATATTATCTGTTGTATCTTTATATTTTTCATCAGTTATACTTGCAGTAAGCCTTATTATATTTTCTGCAACCTTATAGTATTTTTTAAACTTGAAGTGTAATTTAATTTTCTTTTCATATTCTATCAAGCTCTTTTCAGCTCTCTTAAGTGCATCATGTACACCCTGTCTGCTAATGTTCATGTTTTCAGCAATTTCAGACAAGCTGTAGTCCTGATTATAATATAGGTCAATTATATTTGCCTGATTTTCTTTCAATAAATCTTTATAATAGTCATAAAGTATACTATATATAAAATTTTTCTCTGACATATAATCACCTACTGTAAAGTTTTTTACTTGACAGTGAATTCTACCGCATTATAGTGATTTTGTCAATAGTTTTTTAAAATATTTTATTATGTTATAACAATTATTCGAAAATTGCATTTACAAAGTTTTCTGCATCAAAATTTTGCAAGTCATCAATTTGTTCTCCAACACCAATATATTTTATTGGAATTTGTAATTCATTAACGATAGGAAAGGCTATTCCACCTTTGGCAGTTCCATCTAGTTTAGTTAAAATCAATCCATTTATATCGCAAGTTTCTCTAAATAATTTAGCTTGAATAATACCATTTTGACCTGTTGTTGCATCTATTACTAAGTAAACATCAATTTTGGCTTCTGAAAATTCTCTATCTAATATCTTAAATATTTTGCTTAATTCATTCATTAAATTTTTCTTATTATGCAATCTACCAGCTGTATCACATATTAAAACATCACTATTACGAGCTTTAGAAGCATGAATTGCATCAAAAATTACTGATCCAGGATCTGAACCTTGCTCTGATGCAATAATATCTACATCTGCTCTATTGCACCACTCTTTAAGTTGTTCAACTGCTGCTGCTCTAAATGTATCAGCAGCTGCTACAATTACTTTATTACCTGAAGATTTTAATCTATATGCAATTTTACCTATAGAAGTTGTTTTACCTACACCATTTACACCAACTACTAATATTACCCTTTGTTGCTTTATATTATCTTCATTTTTTTCGTGTTTTTTTAACATATTAATTAAATATTGTTTTATTATATTTTTAATTTCTGTAGTATCTTCGATTTTATTTTTCTTTACTTCTCCTTTTATATATTCAATAATATCTAAAGTTGTTTCAACTCCCATATCAGATGTAATAAGAATTTCTTCTAACTCATCCAGGAAGTCCTCATCTATTTTTTTATGTTGAAAAACAATGTTCTCAATTTGTTCTGTAAGATTTTTCTTTGTTTTTGATAAACCTTCTTTTAGTTTAGCAAAAAATCCTTTTTTCTCTGGTTTCATTATTTCCTCCTAAAAATATATATAATACAAATTGCTATCCTCTAAATTAATTTATCATCAACATCCGATAGTTTTAATGATACTAATTTAGTTACTCCTTTTTCCTCCATAGTTACACCATATAGAATATCAGAATTTTCCATAGTTCCTTTTCTGTGAGTAATTACAATAAATTGTGTTTCCTTTGAAAATTCTTTTAAATATTGAGAAAATCTAACAATGTTTACATCATCTAAAGCTGCTTCGATTTCATCTAGTATACAGAATGGCGTTGGTTTTGTCTTTAATATTGCAAATAATAAAGCAATAGCAGTTAAAGCTTTTTCTCCACCAGAAAGCAATGAAATCTTGCTTAATTTTTTTCCTGGTGGTTGTATTGCAATTTCAATATTGCTGTTTAATGCATCAGCCTCATCTTCTAAATAAACATCTCCTTTTCCGCCATTAAATAGTTTAGTAAAAACTTCATTAAATTTCAATCTAATATTTGTAAATTCTTCTAAAAATCTATCTTTCATCTTCAATTCAAGTTCTTTTATAACATCATTAAGTTGTTCTTTAGCATCTATTAAATCTTTCTTTTGTTTAGTAAGGAATTGGTATCTATCTTTTACTTCTTTATATTCTTCAATTGCATTTAAATTAATATTACCGAGCTCTTTTATAGCCTTCTTATATTTGTTAACATCATTATAAAGTCTAGATTGACTGACACTATCATCTTTATAATTCAAAGCCATGGCATAATTCAATTCATATTCTTCCCAAAGTTTTGTTGAAATATCTTCAATACGAGACTTTTCTCTTTCAATTTTTACATTCATTGAATTTTCATCATCTAATGCATCTGTTAAAGCCTTGTTTGCATCATTGATTTTATTTTGAAATTCATAAATTTCATTTTGTATCTTTGATAAATTTTCTTTATCATTACTGTATTTTATATTGATATCATTAATTTCTATTTTCAATTTTTCAATTTTTATAGTATATTCATTTATTAATTCAGTAGCCTTTTGTATTTCTCTTTCAGTATTTTCTAAATTTTCTATTTTTGAATTTTTATTATTTTTATTTCTTTGAATTTCAGATTCAAAATTACTTATTTTTTCTTCAATAAGCTTTATATCTTGATTAATCTGAGAGACCTGATCTCTCTGTTTCAATATAATAGAATTATACTCTTCATACTTTTTCTTATTATCGTCATTTTGCAAAGCAATATTTTCAATATTCTTTTCTTTTAAGTCTATTTTTTCTTTACATATTTCTTTTTGATTTTCAATATCTAAAATTTCTTTTTCACGTTTTGCTTTTTCTTCCTCAATATAATTTAATTCTTTTAAATATTTATTAATTACAACTGATGTTTTTTCAACCTGTTCTTGTAACATGTTCTTTTTAGATTCTGACATATTATATAAATTATTCTTTTCACTAATGTCATTATTAATTTTGTTAATTGACTCATTACATAGTTTTAAGTCATTAACAAGTTTACTTAACTCATTATTTTTAATTTCCAAATTCTTAGAATCCTTTTCAATTAAAATTTTACATTCTTCAATTTCTCTTTTTCGTCCTAAAAAGTTTTGATTTCTCCCAACATGTCCACCAGTTACAGATCCTCCTGAATTAATAACATCACCTTGTAAACTTACAATTTTAATAGAGCCACCAATTTTTTTTGATATTTTAAATCCATTATTTAAGGTATCTACTATAAGGATTCTGCCTAATAAATGTTTTATAACCTTGTTATATTTTGTGTCTGTTTCAACTAGCTTATCTCCAGTATTAATTACACAAGGATCATATAAAACAGCTTTTTCAAATTGATTCAAACTTCTTTCTTGAATTGAATCAATTGGCAAAAATGTTACTCTTCCTATTTTGCTTTCTTTCAAATAGTCTATGATGGCTTCAGCTTCTTTTTCACCTTTGACAATAATATTTTGTATTGCTGAACCTAATGCTATTTCAATAGCTGTTTCATATTCTTTTTTTGTTTTAATTATATCGCCAACAGTTCCTAATATGTTTTTTTTAAGCATTGCATTATTATCTTTTTTATTCATTAGAACTTTAATGCTTTTAAAATAACCATCATAATAAGCTTCCATATTAGACAAAATATTATGTTTTGATTTTGTGCTGCTTAATTCATCTCTTAATCTATTTATTTCTGCTTCTAAATTGTTTTTTTTATCTTCAAAAATTTTAAATTTATTAATTTCTTCTTTTAGTTCTTGTTTTTCTAAAGTTAATTTTTCTTTTATTTCATTTTGTTCATTTTTAATCTTTATTATTATATCATTTTTATTATTATTTTCTGTTTCTTCTTCAGTGATTTCATTTGAAAGTTGTTGTATTCTTTCTGTATCATTATTCATAAAAGATTCAATTGTGCTTTTTGTACTATTAAGTTTATTTATTTCTTTGTTGAGTTCAAATAAATCATTTCTTTCTTTTTCAATTGCATTAACAATCTTATCTATTTCTGCTTTATATCCCAATATTTCAGAATTCATAGAATTAAATTTATCAGTATTGCTTTTTAAACTTTCCTCATATTTAACTTTTTCTATTTTTAATTCTTCAATGGAATTTTGTATTTCTTGATTTCTTTTAATTAAAGATTCTATTTCTTCTTGAATATTATTGATATTATTTTTGTATAAAAGACTCTTTTCACTATGCACATGACTTAAACTTAAATAATTTTCATATTCTTTATTTTTAGCTAAAAGAATTTCTTCAACTTCTTTTATTTTTTCTTGAAGACTATTAATTTTTTCTTTTTGATTCATTATAGTTTCAGAAAAAGCTTCTCTTCTTTTTTGAAGTTTCTCTTTTTCTTCTATAGTCTGTTTTTTTTGATTATCTAACAATTTTAAAGCTTCATTATGTTTTTCATATTCTCTCACAAAGTAATTTAATTCATATTTTTTCAAATCACTTTTTAAATTAATATATTTTTGTGCAATATTACTTTGTTCTTTTAAAGGTTCTAAACGTTCTTCTAATTCATGTATTATATCTTCAACTCTGTCGAGATTGTCATTTGTTTTTTCAAGTTTCCTTTTTGATTCTTCTTTCCTTGTTTTGAATTTTACGATACCAGCAGCTTCTTCAAACACTTCTCTTCTAGTATCGGAATTAGGACTTAAAATATCTTCAACCCTACCTTGTCCAATAAATGAATAACCATCTCTCCCAATACCTGTATCCATGAATAGTTCTTTAATGTCCTTAAGTCTACATTGTTGTTTATTTATATAATATTCGCTTTCTCCAGTTTTATAAAGCTTTCTTTTTATACTTACTTCTTTATATTCAATTGGAATAATACCTGATTCATTATTGAAAATTAAATTAACCTCTGCATATCCTAAGGGCATTCTTTTTTGAGTTCCAGCAAAAATTACGTCGTCCATTTTTCCGCCTCTTAAAGATTTAGCACTTTGTTCACCTAATACCCATTTAATAGCATCTGAGATATTGCTTTTTCCACTTCCGTTAGGACCAACAATTGCAGTTATACCTTTTTCGACCATTATATCAGTTTTTTCGGCAAAGGATTTAAATCCATTTACATATATTTTTTTTAAAAACATATTGCCCCCTAATTTAACGTAAGTAGTTTTTATAAATTTGTGAATTTTCAAAACTACCTATCTTATTATATTCATTATATATTTCAATTAAATTTTCATTATTTGTCTCTTTAAATGAGATTTTATTAATACCAAACATTTTTTTAATATTTATAAAATTTGATTTCTTATGTCCAATGATATAATTTATAGTTTTTTTATTAGCGTATATTTGTATAGAATGATTATTTATTTCTGTATCACTCAATATTTTAATTAATGAAGATAAATATATTTTTTCTTCTACAAGTTGTCTAAAAGCAGGATGAAAAGGACCTGCAACAACATCTTCATTTGAATTTATTGATTCTGTATTTTGAAGACCTATACGGATTACATTAATATTTTTTACTTTATATAAGGAATAAATTTTTGCTGATATATCAATTGCTTCTTCTAAGGTAAGCGGGTTGTAAATGCCCTTGTCGTACATATCAACAAGGGCTGTATCCTTGATTATTAAAGTGGGATATATTCTTACTATTTCTGGTTCCATAGCTATTGATTCTTTGCATGTTTGTATGTCGTTTTCCTTAGTACTTCCTGGTAAACCGGGCATAATCTGATGTCCAAGTATAAAATTATGTTTTCTGATAAGCAAACTAGCATTTTTTGCATCATTTTTACTATGTCCTCTGTTAGATAAATTCAACACCTCATTATCCAAACTTTGAATTCCAAGTTCAATAATATTCATTCCATATTTTTTATGTAAATATAATATTTCATCATTTATTGCATCAGGTCTTGTAGAACATCTAATTTTATGAACTACACCTGAATCTTTATAATATTTTCCTACTTTTAATAGTTCTTCTTGTAAACTTAAGTCTATAGCTGTAAAACTTCCACCAAAAAATGCAAGTTCTGTATATGTATTTTCATCAATAGTTTTTCTATATTCTTCAATAATATTTTTAACATAGGTAGAGTTAACTATTACATTATCTTTACCAGTAATTCTTCTTTGATTACAAAATACACAGTCATTAGGACATCCTATATGGGGAACAAAAACAGGAATTATTTTCATTTTTTTACTCATTTAATTGCCCTTCAGATATTAATGCGTTTTTGGCAGCATCTTGCTCTGCTAATTTTTTACTTTTACCAACACCACTACCAACTACCTTTTTATTCACTAAAACACTAACATGAAACATTTTTTCATGATCAGGTCCTTCTTCCTTTGTAACGATATACCTAATTTTACATGTTTGTTTAATACCTTGATAATATTCCTGTAAATTTGATTTGAAATCAGTAATAATTTTTCCTTTTACGGCAAGCTGTATATATCTTCTTAAATTATCAAGAACAAATTTTTCAGCTTCTTTATAGCCTCCATCTACATAAATAGCAGCAATAATTGCTTCTACAGCATCCGCAAGTATGGATTTACGTTCTCTTCCTCCTGAAGCTTCTTCTCCTTTACCTAATAGCAGATAAGTGCCTACATTTAAATTTGCAGCAACTAAACTAAGGGTATCTTCACATACAACTTGTGACCTAAGCTTTGTTAAATCTCCCTCTGGATAATCAGGAAATTTATCAAATATAAATCTACTTACAGCAATACTTAAAACGGAATCTCCTAAAAACTCTAATCTTTCATTGTTAACCTTTAAATATGATTTATCCTCATTTGAATAGGAACTATGGGTTAAAGATTTTTCTAATACTTCTATATTACTAAATTTATATTTTAAAATTTTTTCAAATTCATTAAGTTCTTCTAAGTTAATAATCACAACTACCTCCATCTTCTATTGTAAGTTATAATTTTTTATTACAGCCATGAAAGTTTCATAGAATTAATAAAAAATTATAATATCAGTATTAATTATTTTTATTTTCCAAATTATCGACAAATTCAAAAGAAAGTAGAAGAATCTCCTTTTTAATTTATAAGTAGATTCTTCAAGTATTCTGCATCATTAATTGCCTATAGTTTCTTCTAAATAATGTACAATATCCCCTACTGTTGAAATACTTTCAATATTGTCATCATCAATTTCAATGTCGAACTCATCTTCGATTGACATTACTAGTTCAAATAATGAAATAGAATCTGCTTCTAAATCATCAGAAAAGGAGGTTTCCATTTTAATATCTTCAATATCAACATTTAATTTTTCTGCTACTAAACTTCTAATTTTTTCAAACATACAATCACCTCATTATTATACTTTTTTCTATTAAACTATTAATATTACTTTCACAACATATTTTAGCCTGTCGTATTGCATTTTTAATGGCAATACTATCTGAACTACCATGTGCTTTAATTACTGGTGCTTTAACACCTAATAATGGCGCTCCTCCATGCTCTTTATAATCTAATTTGTTTTTAAAGTCATTTAAAGCAGGTTTTATTAACATTCCACCTATTTTGGACTTTGTACTTGACATCAATGTTGTCTTTATACCTTTCATAAGTTCTAAGACTGTGCCTTCTAATGTCTTCAGAATCATATTACCTACAAATCCATCACATATTATTATATCTGTCTTTCCTTGAAGAACATCCCTTGCTTCAATATTGCCAATAAAATTAAGTGGTAATTTTGAATTTTCTAATAGTTCATATGTTTCTTGAGTCAGTTTATCTCCCTTACTTTTTTCTGCTCCAATATTTGCTAAAGCAATTCTTGGTGAAGAAATATTCATAACTTTTTTAAGATAAATATCTCCCATTAAAGCAAAGTCAAATAAAAATTCTGGTTTGCAATCTACATTTGCTCCAGAATCGATAAGCAAAGCAAAACCACCTCTCATATTAGGAATCATAGTGCCTAAAGCAGGTCTTTCTATTCCATTTATTCTTCCTATAACTAATAAACCACCACTTAGCAAGGCTCCTGTACTACCAGCTGATACAATGGCGTCTGCTTCATTATCTTTTACAAGGTTTAAAGCTTTAACCAATGAAGAATCCTTTTTTCGTCTAATTGCCATAACTGGTTTATCTTCGTTTGTTATGACCTCTTCTGCATTTATTATTTCAATGTTTTTATAGTTTGTCGTAGATTTATCTAATATATTTTTAATTTGTCTTTCTTTGCCAGATAATATTATATTTAACTTATATTCATCTCTAGCAAGTATACTTCCTTTAACTACTGCCTCTGGAGCATTATCCCCTCCCATGGCATCGATTACAATTTTCATATGGACACCTCTGTTTTTAGTATATTTTACCCATTAATTAGTATATCGTAGAAGTATTTTTATTGCAATAAAAAAATAGTGCCCTTAAGCACTAATTTTTTATTCTACGCTCATAACTTCTTTGCCGTTATAATATCCGCATGCTCCACATACTCTATGAGGCAATTTTGGTTCATGACATTGAGGGCATTCCATAACATTTGGAATTGTTAATCTTTCTTTAGCTGTTCTTCTTCTATCTCTTCTAGCTTTGGAAGTTTTTCTTTTTGGTACTGCCATTCTAACACCTCCTTAATCATTTAACAGGTCTTTTAATTTATCAAAACGTGGATCTGTTAAATTGTTATCACATTTACATTTTTCATTATTTAAATTAGCTCCGCATGTAGGACAGATGCCTTTACAGTCTTCTTTGCACAAGGCCTTCATAGGCATAGACAAATAAATTAACTGCTTTATTGTTTCTTCTAACTCAACACATCCCTCATTCAAAACTAATTTAATTTCATTTGAAGCTTCTTTATTTTCTAGATAATTAACAACAACTGCTTCAAATTTAGTTTCTATAGCATTGTTAAATTCAGTTAAACATCTAGCACATTCTTCTGAATATGTATATTTAACTATACCATTTAATAATACATCGTCTTCTACTTTAAAAAAACTACCTTTAAAGTATATATTATTATCAAGATGTGTTTTTTCTAAAAAGTTTTTATCTTCAATTTGAAAAATTTCGTTGATATTTAAAGATAAATCATTCGAAGATAAAAATTTACTTAAATTAATTAATATAATACCACCCTCTTTATTCGCAGAGTTAATTATATGAGAAATAAAAAGTTTTGTCAAGTAGTTTATTTTACACTTTTACTATTTTGCTAATGTCTTAGTATCTCTAGCAATCATTAACTCTTCGTTTGTTGGAATAACAAAAACTTTTACTTTTGAGCTGCTTTTAGATATTTCTACTTCTTTTCCTCTAGTATTGTTTTTATCATCATCAATTTCAATTCCTAAGAATTCTAATCCCTCACAAATTTGTTTTCTAGCTGGTCCTGAATTCTCACCTAAGCCAGCAGTAAATACCAATACATCAACTCCACCCATAGCTGCTGCATAAGAACCGATGTATTTTTTTACTGTATACGCAAATTTGTCTAAAGCTAACTGAGCTCTTTTATCACCTTTATCAGCTGCTTCTTCAATATCTCTAAAATCGCTGCTAACACCAGAAATTCCAAGAACTCCTGATTTTTTATTCATTAAATTATCAATTTCTTGAATTGAAAGATTTTTCTTATTCATTAAAAATGTGACTATAGCTGGATCTATGTCTCCACATCTAGTACCCATTACAAGGCCTTCAAGTGGTGTCATTCCCATACTAGTGTCTACAGATTGACCGTCTTTTATAGCTGTTAAACTAGCTCCATTTCCTAAATGGCATGTTATAATTTTTAACTCTTTGTTACTTTTGCCAGTTAAAGCAGAGACTCTTTCAGAAACATATTTATGAGAAGTTCCATGAAATCCGTATCTTCTTATTCCGAGTTCTTGATATAATTCATAAGGCAATGGATAGATGTAAGCTTCTTCAGGCATTGTTTGATGGAATGCTGTATCAAATACTCCTACCATAGGAATGTTTGGCAATAATTCTTTACAAGCTTCAATTCCAATAATATTTGGAGGATTGTGCAATGGAGCTAAATCAGTACATTCTTTCATAGTATTTACAACTTCATCAGTAATTACTACTGAACCTGCAAATTTTTCTCCACCGTGAACAACTCTATGTCCTACTGCATCAATTTCCTTTAATGATTTTACTGCACCATATTTTGAATCAACTAAAGCTTTTAAAACTATATTAATTGCATCCTTGTGATTAGCCATTGAATCGTTAATTATTACTTTATCTTGTCCAGTTTTTTCATGTTTTACAACACTGCCTTCGATACCTATTCTTTCAGCTAATCCTTTTGCTAATACGCTTTCATCATCCATATTTATTAATTGATATTTCAATGATGAACTTCCACAGTTAATTATTAATACATTCATATTTTTCCTCCATAGGTTTTTAAAATTTTATATCAACTAATATTCACTTATAATTATTTTTAATGAATATTAGTCGTGTTATCATTACTAAATTTCACATTTTATTATTCTTTCAAATTTTTGGTCTTTTATTACTACAATATCACAATTTGAAATATTAAACTTCCATAAGTTAGTATAATCGGTTATCTTATAATATAGTAGTATTGATTGTATAACACCAAAATGAGTAACTATAACTGAATCATCTGACACTTTGTCCATAAATTGTGCTATACGTTGAATGATATCCTCATAGGATTCGCCTTTAGGAAACCTATACCGATTTCCATCCTTAATCCATTGGTCAGTTTCTTCTTTATAGTCAACAATCATTTCATCCCAAGTCATATTTTCAAATATTCCAAAATTGACTTCTATAAGATTATCTACTATGTCTATTGTATTAATATCATAGTAGATTTCTTTTGATATAATTTTAGCCGTATCAAATGCACGTATCAATGGACTAGAATATATCTTTGATACATTACATTCTTTTAAATTCAGTCCTGCAACTAGAGCTTGCTTTTTACCTAAAGACGAAAGCTCTACGTCAGTTATTCCACTAAACCTTTTATTTAAATTAGCCGTTGATTCTCCATGTCGAACTAAATATACCATAACAAACCTTTCATAAATAGCACAATAACCATAAATATCAGTTGGCTTATTTCCGTAATAAATCCACAAGTATCTCCTGTCATTCCGCCTATTTTGTTTTCAATCCAATTAGAAATTAAATACGCAATAAACAATGTAATAAAAGACGAAATTAAAACAACCAAGCGATTAGGAACAATGATACAACAAATGGCTAAAATTAGAAGATTAATCAAAAAAACTTCAGTAGTTATTCCTTCAATAAATACAGTACCCATACCCTTTGTTTTTTTTGCATACTTTTTATCAAAAGAACTTACAATAACTGATGTTCGTCCTACTATCGGCATTAAAAATATTGTAAAAATATCAATATTGGAAAACAAAATAGATTGTGTTAATACTATAATTATCAAACACAAAACACCAAAAGCTCCTATATGAGAATCACTCATTATTTCAAAAATTCTATTACCTGTCCTTCCTGAAAATAATCCATCAGCAGAGTCAGCAGATCCATCTAAATGAATTCCACCTGTTACAATAAGATATCCAATCGTTAATACAATTCCTTTCACATAGTCTGCAAAAACTAAATTACTTATATATGCAATAATAAACAAGATAATTCCAATTACTGCTCCCATTAAGGAATATAAGCCCAAAGCCTTTTTAAGATTTTCTTCATTATATTCAATTTTTTTACCTATAGGAATCTGCGTAAAAAAAGATAAAAGAACTAAAAATCCTGAGGCCATTTAACCATTTCTCCTCTATGTTTAAGTTTGATTGGAATTCCTGAAAAGATAAAATACATAAAGTCAGACTTTTTCCCAATTCTATTATTGATTCTACCGCTTATATCTCTAAAGTAATTTCCCATATAATATGAAGGAACAACTCCCATTCCAGTTTCATTTGAAACTATAATAAGTTTTTTATTTTTATCATTACAAATATTAATTAATGAAAGTACTTCCTTAATTATTTTTTTTTCTAAATTATTTACTTCTTCAATATTGCAATTATCAAAATCAATTTTACTGTCAACCATGAAATTACCTATCATAGTTGTTATACAGTCTATTAGAATTACTTCAGATTCATTAAATTCATTATAATTAATAAGGGTGTTGAAATTAGAATACATCTCAATTGTTTGCCATTCTGCTGGCCTTTGCTCTTGATGTTTTTTAACACGATCAGCCATTGCTTTGTCTGTTACTACAGCTGTTGCTATGTATAGAACCTTATGTCCATATTCTCTTGCTTTGTTTTCTGCAAAAGTACTTTTTCCACTTCTAGAACCGCCTATTACAAAAGTTACACTCATTTTTTCATCTCTTTACATCATATTTATTTACATTTAACCTTATTTATTATATCATTAATTAAGAAAAAATCAATTACCAAAATGAAAATCATATATATTTATTGAAAATCATCAAAATTATATTAAATTGCAAGGAGAGTAATAATGAATATTACAGGTATTGTTGCAGAATATAATCCATTTCATAAAGGACATGAATATCAATTAAGTAAGGCCAGAGAAAAGTCAAAATGCGAAGGAATAGCCGTTGTAATGAGTGGCAATTACGTTCAAAGAGGTGAACCAGCAATTATTGATAAATACAAAAGAGCTGAAGCTGCAATCTATGGTGGAGCTGATTTAGTAATTGAACTTCCCATGCCCTATTCATGCCAAAATGCTGAACTATTTGCTTTAGGTGCAATTTCTGAGTTAAAGAAACTTTCTATTTCAACGTTAAGCTTTGGATGTGAAAATGATGATACAAAATTATTAGTAGAAATAGCAAAAACTCAAATGAATAATAAAATGTATAATCAAATTTTAAAAAAAGAAATTTCAAAAGGAATTTCCTACCCTACAGCTGTTACTAATGCAATAAACCACTTATTAGGTGAGAAAATTAATAATATAATTAAATCTCCAAATAATATCCTTGGCATTGAATATATTAAAAGTTGCATAAAAATAAACCTAAACTGCGAAATTGCTCCAATAAAACGTATAGGTAAAGGTTATAATGATTTAAATATAACTGGATATTATGATAGTGCTTCAGCTATTAGACGCAGTATTCTTATGGATGAAAAGAAAACAGACCTTAATTCTTTGACTGATGTAAGTATAGAGACTTTACATAAATTTTATGAAATGTATGGTAAATTTAATAGTCTTGATAACTATTTAAATTATATATATTATACAATTTTAATATTAGGGTTAGAAGGATTAAACAATATTTATGAAGTGTCAGAAGGATTAAATAATAAGATATTTTCTAATGTATTAAAATATGTCACTGTTGATGATTTTATTAAGTCATTGAAGTCTAAAAGATATACTTATTCTAAATTAAGAAGAATTCTTTTAAATATATTATTGGGAATTCAAAAAAGCGATATTAAAAGTCTTATATCTCAAGATTTGTATAATAACAATAAAATTAATTATATTAAAGTCCTTGCATTTAATGATATTGGTAGAAAAATAATAAAAGAAGCAAAAAATAATGGAACTTACATAATCAATCGCTACGCTGACTATAAAAAAAGTAATATAAATACTAAAAATTCTACTTGTTTCAAATTAACAGATAAATCAACTAATATTTATTATATCCCATTTAACAATGCAAAAGTTAACGAAGAATATTACTTAAATGCAATTTATGTAAAATAAAAAATCAAGCATATAAAAAACCCTTGTACAATAAAATATCATATGGAGGGTTTTTTATGTTTAAAAGAAATATCATACCGATTTTTATAATATTAATAATTTTAGCATTTCTTATGCAGCCAAAAACCGTGTCTGAAGGTGCCTTTATTGGATTAAATATATGGGTTAATAATATTATTCCTTATTTATTTCCTATGTCTATTTTATCTAATATATTACTTCAATATAATTTTATGTATAGCCTTCTTGAAAGATTTTCATTTATTTCAAAAATAATATTTAAAAGCAAATTTGCTTTTATACCTTATTTTATAAGCTTTATATCAGGTTATCCTTCAGGAGGTTTGGTAACTAATATACTCTTTGAAAATAAAAGAATTAGCAAAAGAGAAGCTAATTATCTACTTATATTCACAAATAATTGCAGTTTTCAATTTATTGCTGGTGCAGTTGCTTTTTCAATGCTTGGAAATTTTAACTTATATATGTATATTGCTTTTCCACATTTTTTAGGAGCAATAATCCTAAGCTTTCTATATAAAAACCATGAAATAGTTTTACCTACTAATAAAAAATTAGATTATAAACCAATACAATTTAATGAAGTGTTTAGTTCATCAATATATAAATCAGTAATAAGTATATTATCTGTTGGAGGTGTTATTGTAATTTTCTCTATATTTTCTCAATTTTTAACAAATATATTATCTTCTTTTGAGGGATTTATGTCACTAGGTACAAATATTAGAGACTTAATATTTGCTATTATTGTAGGAATATTGGAAATTACAAATGGTTGTAGTATAATTTCTTCATCGATACTTCCTTTAGAAGTTAAGTTAATTATAATAAATTTTCTAATAAGTTTTTCTGGTATATCTGTAACATTTCAAACAATTGCAATTACTTCAGAATTCAACTTTAATATTAAAAAGTACTTAAAAGGTAAGTTTATTTTTGGTATCATATCTGCTTTTATTTGTACATTAATGTTAATTATAATTTAAATATACATATTGATAAAAATTGTAAAAAAAAGTATAATATCAATAATAGAAAAACAGTAGATAAATGATTGTATATTAATTGTATTTAGGAGATATTATGATAGATGTAACTTTAATAGGTACAGGAGGGATGATTCCTTTACCTAATAGATTTTTATCATCCTGTTTAATTGAATATAATGGAAAATCCATATTGATTGATTGTGGTGAAGGTACTCAGGTTTCTTTAAGTAAAGGTAAATTCAGTATAAGAAAAATAGAAACAATTTTAATAACCCATTGTCATGCTGATCATATAACAGGACTTCCTGGGCTTTTATTGAGTATAGGCAATAATGGACGAATTGAGCCCCTTTATATTATAGTACCAAGAGGTGGTTATAAAATTATTAATACATTATTAGTAGTTTGTGGGTTTCTTCCATATGAAGTAATAATTACAGAATTACACGAAACAAAGCCTCAAACATTTGAACAAATAGGACTTAAAATAACTTCGATACCATTAAAGCATCATATAAATTGTTTAGGTTATAGTTTAAAATTACAATTAAAGCCTCGTTTTCAACCTGAAAAGGCAAAAAAATTAAATATTCCTGTAAAATTATGGAGTATTCTTCATAATGGTAATAGCGTTCAAGTTAATAATAATAAAATAACACCAGAAATGGTTTTAGGAATACCTAGAAAAAGTATTAAAATATCATATGTAACAGATACTAGACCTACTAAACATATAAAAGAAATAGTAAAAGATTCTGATTTATTTATTTGTGAAGGTATGTATGGTAATGATGAACAATACGATAATGCTGTTGAAAAAAAACATATGTTATTTTCTGAAGCAGCAAAAATTGCCCTTGATGCTAATGTAACTGAATTATGGCTAACTCATTATAGTCCATCTTTAAAAAATCCAGAAGAATTTATAAATGTTGCTAAAAATATATTTTCTAATACTGTAGCTGGTTATGATTTAATGACTACTAATTTAAATTCAAATGATTAAATTATAAAGTAGAGTATGCACTAAAGGCACACTCTACTTTTATTTTTTGTTCTTTAATCTTTTTAATCTAAAAAAGTCTTCTCTTTCTTTTTCTTCTAATACATTTTGAATATATTTAACTTGTGCTTCAAATTTTGGTATTTGAACATGTTCTAATGCATTAGTTCTTTTTTTAACTTTTTCTATCTCTTTAGCAAGTTTAAATATTGAACTTTCTAACTCAGTTATTTCATAAATTTTATATTTAACTTCATTAAATTTTTGTCTTGCTTTATCTAATGCGTCATTTGTTCTATAAAATCCATATGTTGGTGTATATCCATCGTCTTCTATATACTTTATAGAAGGAATATCGACTCCCATCACACTTTTTAATATGATATCGTATTGCTCATTAACTGGCACACTGTATGACATGTCTTCTACTGTTTTAACCCCTAATGTTATATTAGCTTCTTGTATAGACTCATATGCCTCTTTTAAAACATCATATATTTCGTTATGCATTGTCCTTGCTTTATCGACATAAGACATAATCTCTTTAATAAGAATATTTCTCTTCTTATCTAATAATTCGAATCCCTTTTTTGACAGTTCAAGAGAAGATTTAGCTTTAATAAGGTTTGATTTAGTAGGTGCAACTAATACAGCCATAACTATCGCTCCCTATTGCTAACATAGTATTTTTCTACTATTTCTGATTCTATACGATCCAGTTCAGTTTTTGGTAGAATTGATAATACATACCATCCTAAATCTAAAGTTTCATTAATACTTCTGTTTTCATTTTTTTCTTGTGCTATGAATTTGTTTTCTAATTCACGACCAAATATCATATATAATTTTTCTACATCAGTTAAATCATCTTCACCAATTATTTGTGATAAACTTCTAATATCTTGAACTTTAGAGTAAGAAGCAAATAATTGACTTTGTAAGTCAGCATGATCTTCTCTTGTATAATCAGCTCCAATACCATCTTTCATTAATCTTGACAAAGATGGTAATATGTCTATTGGCGGATATATTCCATTTTGATTTAATTCTCTATTTAAAACAATCTGCCCTTCCGTTATAAAACCTGTCAAATCAGGTATGGGATGAGTAATATCATCATTAGGCATTGTAAGTATTGGAATTAATGTTATAGAACCCTCACTGCTTTTAAGCATACCTGCTCTTTCATAAATAGTTGAAAGGTCACTATACAAATAGCCAGGATATCCTTTACGTGAAGGAACTTCTTCTTTTGCTGATGAAATTTCACGTAATGCTTCAGCATAGCTAGTCATATCTGTTAATATTACTAGAACATGCATATTTTGCTCAAATGCTAAATATTCTGCTGCTGTTAAAGCGCATCTTGGAGTAGAAATTCTCTCGATAATTGGATCGTCAGCTGTATTTATATACATAACAACATGATCTAATACCCCTGCTGATTCAAAACTTCTTCTAAAGTAGTCAGCATCATCATGCCTAACTCCCATTGCTCCAAAAACAACTGCAAAATTATCCTTTGTAGCACCTTTAATTTTAGCTTGCTTTACAATTTGAGCAGCTAATTCATTATGAGCCATACCATTACCAGAAAAAATAGGTAATTTTTGTCCTCTTATTAATGTCATTAGAGCATCTATTGATGATATACCTGTTTGAATAAAGTTCCTAGGATATCTTCTAGCAACAGGGTTAATTGGCCTACCATTTATATTTTGCCTATTAGTAGATATAACTTGATAAGCTTTATCAATAGGCTCACCTACTCCATTAAAGGTTCTTCCCATCATTTCCTTAGACAAAGGAATAGTTAAGGCTTCGCCCATAAATTTTATTGAAGTATTGTCAGTAGATATTCCTGTTGTACCTTCAAAGACCTGAACAATAACTTTGTCACCTTCAATTTTTATAATTTTACCTTTTCTTATTTCTTCATTGTCAATTTTTATATTTACCGTTTCTCCATAGGCAGCATCTTCAATACCAGAAAGAACTATTAAAGGACCATCAATCTTTTGTAATTTTAAATATTCTTTTCTCATTTTAACACTCCCTATTCATACTTTTGTTTTAAGTTTTTGAATGTTTCAATTATTTTTTTCATTAAATCATCTAACATCTCTAACTTATCATTTGGAACATCATATTTCATTTTCAAAATATCTTGTATAACATCTTCCTTACGAATTACAGAAATAGGTATTCCCATTTTAACACATTCCATAGCATTTTCGTAAAATATATCTATTACTTGTAACATCAAATATTGCTTTTTCAATACAACAAAGGAATCCTGTGGATGAAGGGCATTTTGCTGTAGGAATCCCTTTTTAATAATTCTTGCTGTTTCCAATACTAATGCTTGGTCATTAGGGAGTACATCTTCTCCAACAAGTTGAACAATTTCGTTCAATTTTTCTTCCTCTTGCAATAAAGATATCATTTTTTGTCTCAATTTAAACATATCTGATGCTATATTTTCTTCATACCAGTCTCCAAGCATACTTACATAACCGCTATAACTAGTTAAATAGTTGATAGCAGGATAATGTCTTGCATATGCTAATTTTTTATCTAATGCTAAAAATGCTGTAACAAATCTTTTTGTATTTTCTGTAACAGGTTCAGAAAAGTCACCTCCGGGAGGTGAAACAGCACCAATTATCGTTATTGAAGCTTCTTCTTTGCTTAGATTTTCTACGCAACCGGCTCTCTCATAAAATTCAGCAAGTCTTGATGGTAAGTATGCAGGATAACCTTCTTCTGCTGGCATTTCTTCCAAACGACCAGATATCTCTCTCAATGCTTCTGCCCATCTAGAAGTAGAATCTGCCATTATTGCAACATCATAGCCCATATCTCGATAATATTCTGCCATTGTTATACCTGTATATATACTTGCTTCACGAGCAGCAACTGGCATGTTTGACGTATTTGCAATTAAAATTGTTCTTTCCATTAATGGTCTATTAGTTCTAGGGTCAATTAGCTTTGGGAATTCTTCCAATACATCTGTCATTTCATTTCCTCGTTCACCACAACCAATATATACAATAATAT
Source organism: Sedimentibacter sp. MB31-C6 (assembly GCF_035934735.1). Taxonomy (NCBI): domain Bacteria; kingdom Bacillati; phylum Bacillota; class Tissierellia; genus Sedimentibacter; species Sedimentibacter sp. MB31-C6. The sequence goes on along the minus strand of NZ_CP142396.1, from coordinate 2,948,904 downwards.
CTGCATCACTCCACTTTGCTAATTGATGTTGTGTTACGGTTTTACCTGTACCAAATCCACCAGGAAGAGCTATGGTACCACCCTTTGCAATTGGAAAAAAACTATCAATAACCCTTTGTCCAGTTATAAGTGGCTTGTAAATAGGCAATCTTCCTTCTATAGGTCTTGCCTTTCTTACTGGCCATTTAAAACATAATGTAAGATTTAAATTTCTTTTATTTTCATTTTCTAATACAACTACAGTATCATTCAAAGTATATTTTCCATCTGGTTTTACATCATTAACTGTTCCATTAACATTGTATGGAATTATAAGCTTATGCAGGATTCTTTCAGTTTCCTGTACTGTTGCATAAACATCACCTGTTTTAAGCTTGTCGCCTTTTTTTACTAATATTTTAACATCCCATTTCTTTTTTTCATCAAGAGATAACAATCCTATACCTTCAGGAATAAAATCTTGGGACATATTTTGTATTCTATTAAGAGGCCTTTGAATGCCATCAAAAATATTGCCTATCATTCCTGGCCCTAAAGAGACTGATAAAGGTGATCCAGTTGAAAAGATTTTTTCTCCAGCTTTTAATCCTTCAGTTTCCTCATACACTTGAACAGTAGCAATAGTCCCTTCAATAGAAACAACTTCTCCTATAAGTTTTTGATTACCAACTGTAACCATTTCATTAACCTTAAAAGAGCCCATATTTAGTCCCTTTACAACAGGTCCGTTTATGTCACTTACAATTCCCTCAATATTAATCATTGTAATCACCTGCCTCTAAAGCTTCAAATATTGTTTGCATTATATAAGATTTATTTTCTTCTAAAATAGCATCTATTGATAAATCTACTTTAACATTTTTATCTACTATTTCAATTATTAAACCACCTAATATATCTTCCCTTATTATAAAAGATATGTTTTCAATTTTCGGATACTTTTTAAATTCTTCTTTTAAAAAACTACTATAATTATCATTATCTTTTTTTGTCAAATAAATAATTAAATTACAATCTTCACTACTTTTTATATATTTTTGAAATTCTAATATTTCTTTTTCTAAAAATGTTTTATATATTTTTGACTTAATAAATTCTTGTAATTTATTTTTGAAATTTTCCATAAAAATATTGTAATAATTTTCTTTTAATACAATAATCTCTCTTTTTATAATTACTTTTGATTTACTCAAGCTTTCAATACGTTTAGTTTCAGCTTTTTTCTTAGCTTTCTCTTCAATTTCTTTTGCTTCTCTATCTACTTCTTCTTTATTTTTTTGTATTCTTAATTCATTTTGTTTCTCAATTTCCTTAAAGTCTTCATTGAACTTTTTATCCATAGATTGATTGAGCAATTTAGAAAAAAGTAATAATTTTTGTTCTATAGTAACCATAATTCACCTCATATACGAATTCCAACTGAATCACTGATATATTTTTCTATAGCATCATATGTTCGAATACTACCATGTCTATCAGGAATTTCAATTATTAGTGGTACTTTTGACTTAATCTTATATTCCATTACTTCTTCGCTAATCATATCAGCTATTTTTTCTGTAAGTATCAATATACCAATTTCCCTATTCTGTAACACCTTTTTCATTGTACTCAAAGCGTTGGCTCTGTCATGTACAATGACACCATCAATGCCAGCTAACCTCAATCCTACCCATGTATCTCTACTATCACATATTAAAAAAGATTTCATATCATTCTCTTTTCATTTCGATTTTATTAAACAAATAAAATTAAAATTGAAATAATCATACCATAAATTGCAATACCTTCGGCCATACCAACAAAAATTAAAGTTTTACCAAGAATAGAAGAATCCTCTGATATAGCACCTACTGCTGATGAACCAACTGAACCAACTGCTAATCCTGTTCCTATTGTTGCTATACCTGTTGATAATGCTGCTGAAAAATACTTTAACCCATCTCCTAATGAACTTCCAGCTGCAACTGCTTCTGAAGCAACTGCTTCAGTTTCTGCGAATACATTTCCACCAAAAATTGTTGAAATTATAGCTCCAACCATTACTAGTCCAAATGCAGATACTGTTGTTAATATAGCTTTTTTAATACTTCCCTTTTTACCATTTTTCATAGCTTTATATCCATAGATTATAGTTCCTACAGCAATTGATGCTGCTAATAAAATTAATATAATTTGCATTTATTTTACTTCCTTTCTGATTTTAATTATTTAGTTAATTTTTTCTTTCACTATTTTACTTATTATTTACATTTAATGGTTTAAACTCTATTCCATCGCCTTTAAAATACTTGCTGAATAATTCATAATATTGAAGACGAAGACCTTGAATAAATACTATTAAACCTTCAAGTGTTAAAATTAATATATTTCCGATAATAAGTATTAAAACTTTCAACAATGGATTAGTTACCATTTCTGATATTACCAGAAATGCCAAAAATAATCCTGCATGATTCAGTGCAAAGGCTCCAACACGAACAAATGATATAGAATTGCTCAGTACGCCTAAAATAGTTTCTACTGCTTCAAAAATACTTTCAGTTAAATATGAACCTGCTCCATCATGAAACAATGGTTTTTTCTTTAATATAATGTTAGTAATTGGTTCTTTCATTATTAAAATAACAAGACTTAATAAAAGAACAATCAGCGGAATACTTAAAGGTAAATTTATAATACCTATTAAAGTTACAATAGTTAATATAAAACTTATAAAGAATATATAACCAGTAACCCCATTTTTACCAAAAATACCTTCTTCAATATTTCCATTTTTCAGTGAGTTTATTACTCCATAAACATAAGATACAGATAGAACAGCTATTCCAAATAATATTCCTGCTACTAGTATCTTAGGTATATTGTCCGGGCTTAATGGACCACCATTAATTAAACTAGGCAACCAAGGTAACTCATGTTTTTCTAATCCAAATAAACTTCCATATACAAAACCAAATAAAATAGAACTTCCTCCAAGACGCATAAGTATTTGACCCGCTGATTCCATTTTTTTAAGAAGTAATACACCAGCTAGAAAATATACTAAACCTTGACCTATATCACCAAACATAATACCAAATGCCAAACAAAAAGTTATAGCTAAAAATGGAGTCGGATCAAGTTCATTATAGGCGGGTAATCCATACATTCTTACTATTGTTTCAAAAGGTTTTGTGAACCAATTATTTTTTAATTTTGTAGGAGGAACTACTTGATTTCCCATTTCTTCAGCAGTTTTTTCTGTTAAAAGATATTTATTAGAAACAGTAGATATTGAATCTTTAAGTTTATTTAAATCTTTTTCCTGAATCCATAGATTAATAGCAAATATATTATCTCCAAATTCAGCATTTTCAGAAATTTCAGCAATTTTTTCCTCGAGAGTAAAAATATTAAACAATTTATTTAATATTTTAGTATTTAATTCTTTGTCACCCTCAATTTCATTAGATAATTCTTTAATTTTTTCTTGAAGAGTTTCTATACGTTGGTTAATTTGAACAATCATTTCTGAAGGAGTTCCTACAATACCATCTGGAACATTTAACTTATCCCAGTTAAGAGATTTCAAAAGATTGTTTGTTTCCTCTTTAAATTGTTTTGGATATATAATCATATACATATCCTCAACAGAAGATTTTATTATACCTATTCTTAATACTATTGCACTTAAATTTTCGTAGTTTCTTTTAATACGTATTTTGTTTTCATTTGACAATGTCCCTATTTCATAATCAAAATAATTTAAATCTGCCACCTTATTCAAGTCAACAGTTTTATCAGAAATACAATCAATTTTATCTTTAAAAATATATAATTCTTCAATTTGCTGTCTATAATTATTAATTTTATTAACCTTATCACCAATTGAAGATTTTATTTTATTTAATTCAGTTTTAGATTCCTCCAAACTAAAGTTTCTATCTAAAAGAATCTTACTATCTACTTTTAATTCTATGTCTAATCCCTTACTCAATTCATTAACTGTGTCCAAACAATCAGTACATCTCTGAATAAAATTGTCTGGATCCATATCTAATAAATGTGAACTTACTAAATCTGATTCATATTGATGAATAATATAGTAATTCGCATATGCATTACTGTGTTCTATATTTAAATTCAAATGCACATTATCATTAATTATTAATTCTTTTAAGATTGTAGGCATTTCTTCCATAGAACCAACTATTTTTACTAGGACCATTTTCTCAATAGACATTATTTAATCCTCCCTTCACTTTACTTTATATACCAAGTAACTTTCTAACTTTTCTTTTGGCATATTATATTTAATTCCTTCAATAATGGTTGTTAAATCATTAATAATAATATTTAACATATATATAAATGAAATTGCTATTCCAATATTTTTATTACTTTTTTTATTAAGATATTCAAAGAGATAAAAGTCCATTGTTCTACCTTCATCAGTAATATAATCATTAAAGTATTTATATTTTAATGTTTTATTAACTAATTGTCTAAAATCAACTAGTGATTTTGAATAACATAATTTTTTTAATGTTTTGAAATTAATTGACTTTCCACCTTCTAAACTATAAATTAATATTTCTTCAGGTGTAATTTTATAGTAACTTAACGCTCTGTAAATCCATTGGATGTTTAATAAATCAATTTTATATCCAATTATTTCTTTCACAACTTCTTTATCTTCTTTATCCAATTTTTCTGCTTTTGCTAAAAGAGTTTTATAAAATATTACATATAACTTCATTTCTATATGAAACTCTCGTTTTACAGCATCTTCTTTAGTTAAATTCTTCAACTCCATATAATATGGAGTATCTCTTAAACTTTCAATAAATTGAACAACATCCTTGGATACTAATAGATCATTAAAGGGTAAGTTGGTGAATTCATCAGAATGAACAAACCTTTTCTCTATATCTTCAAGTGTTTCATCTCTTGCAATTTTTCTTAAAATTAAGTTTAAATCTGCTAATTCGTCTTCTATCAATATAGTTTTAAGGAAATCTTTATAATCACCAGAAAAATAATGAAGTAAATCTATGATTTCCATATTTTTAATTTTTCTAAGTATTCCTTCTAAACTATCTCTATTTATGTTAACATTTCGTACATCATTTAATAGTCTTTGAAATTCAACATTGTTTAACAAATAATTTTTAAGTTGCTCAACAGAATTACACTTTAATATATTATCCCACGTGCTTTTATTAAGAAAATGACCTTTTTTTGTAATTATCTTAGTTCTTACAGCGTGATATGACATGTTAGGGTTCATATTAACCCTCCAATACAAATAATTTATTAAATATTTCTTCAGTCAATTTTTTTTCTGCTTTAAAATACTTAACTTCTAATTCAGAAGAAATTTTCTTAATTTTATCTTCTTGCTTTTTTTCATTTTCAAGTACAAACTTCTCAGCTTCTTCAGTCATTGTTTGTGCTCTAATTTTAGCATTTTCAATTTTTTCTTTTTTATAACTTAAAATTATGTCTTCATACTCTTGCTTTTTCTTCAATAAAATTTTCTCATTTCTTTTTTTATTTTCAAAAGCAAAGGAGTCAATTTGACTTATTTGATCAATAATATTTTCCAAAAGAGACCTCCTTATTTTTTTCATAACATTTCAGAGTATATCACTATTTTTTACACTCTGCAAATTAAAATTTTAGAAATTTCACGCTATATACTTGAATTGTGGTTAAAAAATAAGTTTGTATTATGTATTTACCACTTGCAGCATCAAATTTCTTATAATTACTGTAGATTTTAGCAATATTATTTTCATTTGAGTTATTTTATATACTTGATAATAAAATATTAATGAGTTAGAATGTTATAAATATAGATTTGGAGGCTTTTGAATATGTCATATAAACAAACAATAAAAGAATATATATTAATTGCAATAGGAACCTTTATAGTTGCTTTAGGTGTTTATTATTTCATGGTACCTGAGAATTTAGCATCTGGAGGTGTTTCGGGTCTTGCAATAGTAATTAATAATTATGTAACAATTCCCATATCCCTTATAAACTTCATATTAAATTTTATATTATTAATAATAGGTTTTATATTACTAGGTCGTGAATTCGGTGGAAAAACTATTTTCTCAGTATTTTTTCTTTCAATATCCATGTCTATAATGGAGCAAATTTACCCAGCAACAAAACCAGTCACTGATGAAGTTTTATTAAATCTTATATGCGGAATAGTAATATCAGCAATGGGGCTATCTATAGTATTTAATCAAAATGCTTCTACAGGTGGAACAGATATATTAGCAAAAGTATTCAATAAATATTTAAATTTAGATATGGGAAAAGGGTTAATGGCAGCAGATGTTATAGTAGTAGTATTTGCTTTTTTTACATATGGTATTGAAACTGGCATAATTGGTGCTTTTGGATGGTTTTTAAATGGAGTAGTTGTAAATTATTTTATAGATGGATTTTCAGTTAAAAATGAGGTTGTAATCATTTCGAAAAATCCTCAAGATATAAAAGAGTATATATTTAAAGAATTAGACAGAGGTGTAACAGTTTATAAAGCAGAAGGTGGTTATACAAAGGAAAGTAAAGACATTATAGTTACTATACTAGACAGAAATGAGTATTATATTTTAAAAAATGAATTAAAAAATATTGATCCAAATGTTTTTGTAACAGTAAGGGCTATTCAAGAGGTTTATGGATTTGGTTTTTCTAAATTTTAACGGGACGCATAAAATGCGTCCCCTACAATGCTTATAGTATAAAATGTGTCTCGTATAATTCATATAGCATAAAATGCATTCTATATAATATATATTTATTTGTTATCTAATGAAAGTAATAAATTTAATATAATTCCTACAATAGCCGCTGTAGCAATTGCTGGTATTTGAATCCCAAACATAGGAATCATGCTTCCAGGGAATCCAAAACTTCCTCCTAGACCAACAATTAATATAACAGCTATAACAGCTAAGTTTTTAGAGTTAAACATATCAACCTTTTTATCCATCATAATAGTAATACCTTGAGCAGCAATTACACCAAATAAATAAATTGATAATCCACCAATTACACATTTAGGAATCGAATATATAACATTAATTAATGGTGTAAAGCAAGAAATAATCATCGTAAATATAGCTGCTAGAATTAATACTGATACTGAGAAGTTCTTAGAAATTGCCATTGCTGAAATATTTTCTCCATAATTTGTTCCTGCAGGTCCACCAATAAAACCAGAAATAATGTCTCCTAATCCGTCACCTATTAAATTTAATCCAAGTTTATCTTCAATGTTATACTTTTTATCAGAGCCTTTCTTTCTTGCTAAATCATTTACATAAATATCTAATTGATAAATATGTGCTGTTGATTCTGGTATAGTAGCAATAGCTATTGGCATAATTGCGATTACTGCAGCTAAATTTGGAATAGGAAGAGTAAATTTTGGAATAGAAATTATCGAAGCAGTTTGTACAGTATCAAAGGTTATGAAAGGTATACCAGTTATACCTCCAATAATAATAGCTGATAAATAGCCGGTTAATAGTCCAAATAATATTGGAAGTTGACTTAACTTTCCTTTTAAATAAACAGAATATAATATTGTTGATATAAGTGTGATTATAGCAATAAGCCATGCCATACCTCCTGCAAACTCAGCTTGACTTTCTAATACTACTGCAGGATAAGTTGATGCATCTAACATTGCATTAGCAGCTAGAGATAATCCTATAATTATCGCTATGCTTCCCGTTACTGTCGGTGGTAATACTTTATCTATTGTATCTTTCCCTGAACGTTTAATTATATATCCTGCTATTATTGATACAAAACCAGACATAATTATACCGAATTGTGCAATTGCAATTTTGTCGTCAAGAGTATAATTTGTGAAAGCTTCTGCACTCATAATCGAGGCAATTGCTGAAATATATGAAAAACTCGAACCATAATATAAAGGAATTTTTCTACCAGTAACTAATATAAATCCAAGTGTAGCTAATCCGCTTGCAAAAATTGTTGTTGAAACATGAAAGCCTGTGATAAGTGCTACTAGTACTGTTGCGGGAAACATTACAACAATTTGTTGCAATGCAAAAAATATGAGTCCTATGACTGGTGGACGTTCGTCCGGCAAATAACCATGTATTTCTTCATTTTTTGTTGACATAAATACCTCCGTTTATTGAAAATAAAAATAATCCTACCAACCGTCAGGATTATTGTACAATAAACATAGAAATATCACAAATCTTGACGGCATCACGGTACCGATTTAAAGATTAATTTTTCCTATTATAGCATATTTATTATATTTAAGTCAATATAATTTTCATTTAATTTTCACCTTTAATTTTCACCTAATTTTCATTAATGTTCATTAACTATTATATATCAATTTTATTGGAAACATTTGAATATTTAATGCTATATAGGAAAAAATATTTTATGATTAATGAATTTGACAATTGTATAAAAAAATTACGAGGAGAAATTATATGAAACAATTCGAATCAATGGATGGGAATAAAGCTGCAGCTTATGCCTCCTATGCTCTAACAGAGGTAGCCTCTATCTTCCCTATTACTCCATCTACACCAATGGCAGAAGGTGTAGATGAATGGTCAGCCCATGGAAAGAAAAACATATTTAATCAAGCAGTAAAGGTAATAGAAATGCAGTCAGAAGCTGGAGCTGTAGGAACAATGAGAGGTGCACTTCAAGCTGGTTCTTTAGCATCTACATATACAGCTTCTCAGGGGCTTCTACTAATGATACCAAATCTTTATAAAATGGCAGGTGAATTGTTACCAGGGGTTTTGCATGTTGCAGCAAGATCAATTGCAACCCATGCATTATCAATTTACGGGGATCATCAAGATGTTATGGCTTGTCGCCAGACAGGTGCTTCCCTTTTAGCTTCTTCAAATGTTCAGGAAGTTATGGATTTAGGCGTTATTGCACATTTAGCAGCAATTAAATCCAGATTACCATTTATACATTTTTTTGATGGCTTTAGAACTTCACATGAAATTCAAAAAATAGAAAAAATAGATTATGAAGATATTAAAGCTCTTGTTGATTATAAATCCTTAGAAGATTTTAAAAATAGAGCTTTAAATCCAGAACATCCTGTTACTAGAGGTACTGCACAAAATCCTGATATATATTTTCAACAAAGAGAAAGTCAAAATCAATATTTTATGGAAGTGCCAGATATTGTTCAGCATTATATGGATAAGCTTGGTGAAATTACAGGAAGAAAATATAAATTATTTGATTATTATGGAGATAAGGAAGCTGAATATATAATTGTAGCTATGGGCTCTGTGACAGATACTATAAGAGAAACTATTGATTATTTAAGAACAAAAGGTGAAAAAGTAGGTGTAGTAAAAGTACACCTTTATAGGCCATTTTCTGAAAAATATTTATTAGAGGCTATACCTAGTTCAGTAAAAAAGATTGCTGTATTAGACAGAACTAAAGAACCTGGTTCAACTGGAGAACCTTTGTATTTAGACATAGTGAAATGTTATAAAAATTATGAAAATCCACCATTAATCGTTGGTGGTAGATATGGTCTTTCATCTAAAGATACAAGACCTTCTCAAATTATTTCCGTATATGAAAATTTAAAAAAATCAGAGCCAAAAGATAACTTTACTATTGGAATAGTTGATGATGTTTCTAATACTTCTCTACCTGAAGGCGATATTATTGAAACAGCACCTGAAGGTACTATACGATGCCGTATTTGGGGACTTGGTTCAGATGGAACTGTCGGTGCTAACAAAACGGCTATAAAAATAATAGGTGACAATACAAATATGTATGTTCAAGGGTATTTCTCTTATGATAGTAAAAAATCTGGTGGTACTACTACCTCCCATTTAAGGTTTGGTAAAGAACCAATTAGATCTCCATATCTGGTTTTCAACGCTGATTATATAGCTTGTCATAATAAATCCTTCATATATCACTATGATATAATCAAAGGACTTAAACACGGCGGAACATTTGTTTTGAATTGCTCATGGAGTACTAAGGAACTAGATGAAAAAATACCAGCATCAATTAAAAATTATATTGCTAAAAATAATATTAATTTTTACATTATTGATGCTATGTCTATTTCTTCTAAGGTTGGTTTAGGAAATAGAATTAACATGGTAATGCAGTCAGTATTTTTCAAACTTGCTAATGTACTTCCAGTTGATGAAGCTCTTAATTATCTAAAACAAAACATTGAAGAAATGTATGGTAGAAAAGGCTCTGATATAGTTGAGATGAATAAAAAGGCAGTAGATAAATCAATAGAAGCTTTAATTAAAGTAGATGTTCCTTCTTCTTGGGCAAATGCTAAAGATGACTCACTACCAATTAAAGATGAGCCTGATTTTGTTAAAAATATTCAACGTCCAATGGCACGTGATGAAGGGGATGAACTCCCCGTAAGCACCTTCAAAGGTATGGAAGATGGAACATTCCCTAATGGAACTACCTCATATGAAAAACGCGGTATTGCACCTATGATTCCAGAATGGCAAATTGATAAATGTATTCAATGTGGCAGATGTTCATATGTTTGCCCTCATGCTACGATTAGACCATTTTTGTTAGATAATGATGAAGAAAAAAGAAAACCTGATACATTTAAAACTACTAAACCAATCGGTAAAAACATGGAAAATTATCATTGGAGGATACAGGTATCACCAATGGATTGTACAGGATGTGCAAATTGTGCTGATATTTGCCCAGCAAAAGGTAAAGCTTTAATAATGAAACCAGCAGAGCATGAAATTGAAATGGAGTCTGAAAATTGGGAATTTGCAATGACAGTAAAACCTAAGGAAGATGTAATGGATAAATTTACTGTTAAAGGAAGTCAATTTTTGAGACCTCTTATGGAATTTAGCGGAGCTTGCCCTGGTTGTGGTGAAACTCCGTATATAAGACTAATTACACAATTGTTTGGTGATAGAATGATGATTTCCAATGCAACAGGTTGTTCATCTATTTATGGAGCTTCGGCGCCATCGATGCCATATTCAACAAATGCTGAGGGACGTGGTCCTGCATGGATTAATCCTTTATTTGAAGATGCAGCAGAGTTTGGATTAGGATTACAAATTGGTGTTAAACAAAATAGAGAAAAACTATTACTACTTATGAAAGAATCAATTAAATCTAATATAGATGATAATTTAAAAAGCGCTTTTTCAAATTGGATTGACAATTTTAATGATGGAGAAGGCTCGAAAAAAGCAACCAATATGATTTTAAATGCTATAAAAGATAATAGTAATAGTGATAATCTAATAGTTCAAGAGATATTAAAACGAAAAGATCAATTGATTAAAAAATCAGTTTGGTCATTTGGAGGTGATGGTTGGGCTTATGATATTGGATATGGTGGTTTAGATCATGTTATTGCTTCAGGAGAAGATATAAATATATTAGTTATGGATACTGAAGTTTACTCTAATACAGGAGGCCAATGTTCAAAATCCACTCCAGCAGCAGCTGTTGCTAAATTTGCTGCTGGTGGTAAAAAAATAAGAAAAAAAGACTTAGGTCTTATCGCTATGACATATGGTTATGTATATGTAACACAAATAGCTATGGGAGCTGACATGAACCAAACTATAAAAGCTATAAAAGAAGCTGAGAATTATAAGGGCCCATCATTGATAATTGCATATTCACCATGTATAAATCATGGTATCAAATCTGGTATGGGAACTAGTATGATGGAAGAAAAGAAGGCAGTAGATTCAGGATATTGGCATTTATACAGATTTAATCCTGAACTTAAAGAACAAGGGAAAAATCCTTTTATACTTGATTCAAAAGAACCATCACAGGATTATATAGAATTCATTCGTGGTGAAATTCGTTATTCCCAACTTATGAATGTGTTCCCTGAAATTGCTGATGAAATGTACAATATATCTAGTGAACATGCTTCAGACAGGTACAGGAGATATAAAGCATTAGCAGACCATGAAGTATTTTAGGATAAAAATTAAGAAAGCTCATATGAGCTTTCTTTTATTTTTGATTTGAATCAACATGTTCTTTTGCATTTTGCACTTGTTCTTCATCTGGAATATTAACTTTTGAAACTGCTTTTAAAGTTGCTTTATTTGCCCATGCAGCAGTATCATGGTTTTCTATTGGCATTGACATCTGTTTTTCTTTATGCTTATTTTTTGCCATGATAATTCTCCTTTAATCATTTGAAAATACTATAATACTTTCATAGTATTATTATTTATAATAATTAAAGTAATTATACTTGATAAAATTTTTTTGATGAAATTTACAAAAAATTTAAAATTTTATTACAAAAACACTTCCTACATTATATATAGGAAGTGTTCGCGTCTTACATATTTATAGATTAATCATCATTTAACAATTATAGTTTTTTAGAGAATATAGCAAGAACTACTATAATAGCCAAACCAAAAATCATTAAGCTAGTTTGTTCAATTGATGTTATTCCTACAAATGCTACTACAGCAATAGCCAAAGGAATAACAAATTTAATTAAATTATACCAAATTTCAAACAACCCAAATTTAATTGTTCCACCATTAGTAAGTTCATCTTTAAGGTCTTCCTTCTTCATAAACCATCCAACAAATATAGCTATAAACATACCACCAATAGCTAAGAAAATTTTATCAGTTAATATATCGAAGAAATCAAATACAACAACACCTAATATTTTGAATTCTGACATAAGTCCCATAGATAATGATGATAAAATACCTGTGCATACCATTATAGCCGCAGTTCCATAAACTGCTTTCTTTCTTTCCATTTTTCTTTCATCAATCAAGTAAGCTACTACAACTTCCAATAATGATACTGATGAAGTTAATGCAGCAACTGTAAATGCAATAAAGAATATAATAGAAAGAAATACACCAAAACCTCCCATTTCAGCAAAAACAGTTGGTAAAACCATAAATATTAAACTAGGTCCTGCTGCTGGTTCCATTCCATATGCAAACAATGCAGGAAATATTGCAACTCCTGCTAATATTGCAACACCTGTATCCATAATAGTTACTTGTAAAGCACTACTTGGAAGACTTTCTTTTTTATTAAGATAACTACCATAAGTTATCATACAACCCATACCTAAACTAAGTGAGAAAAAGGCCTGACCTAATGCTGCTAAAAAAGTTCCTCCGGAAACTTTTGTCCAATCAGGTTTAAATAAAAATTCCATTCCTGCTCCAGCTCCTGGTAACATAACATTTCTAATAGAAATAAAGATTAATAATACAAAAAGAGTCGGCATAAGAACTTTACCCGCTGCCTCAATACCACCTTTAACTCCCTTTGAAACAATAATAACATTTACTACCAAATAACCTAACATCCACAAGATTGGCTCAATCGGATTAGCTGTAAAAGCACTAAATGTATCTACAATTGCTGCTGGATCACTGAGTAACCCTGTAGCTGATTTAAAGATATAAGCTGCTGACCAACCACCAACTACTGGATAAAATCCCATTATAAAGAATGCGCTAAGAACACCTAAAACTCCAGCAAAAGTCCATCTTCTATCAGTTGTTTTGTAAGCTCCTACAGCAGCAAGACTAGTTCTTCTACCTACAGTAAATTCTGCCACCATAATACTAAGTCCAATTATTAATACACAAGCCAAGTAAATTACTATAAATGCTCCACCACCGTTTTCACCGGTTAAATATGGGAATCTCCATATATTACCAAGTCCAACTGCTGAGCCTGCAGCTGCCATGATAAAACCAAATTTCGAGCCCCAATTCTCTCTTTTTCCATTTCCTGTTTTCTCCATTAAAAAAATCCCTCCTTTAAACATTAAAAAAAATGAAAACGTAAACCTAATTACATAATAATATAATTAACGTACTTTGTCAAACCTGAATTTACAAAAATTTCCGTTCATTTTTTTCCTTAATAAGATATTATTCAATATATTAGCACATTATGTCACGGGTGTAAATAATTAGTTTCAAGTTGACATAAAAAACTTAAAGATAAATGAATATCAATCAATCAATGAATGTAATATTTTTATCATATATATATGAGGTTTAATTCTATCATAAAAGTTCCTTTTTAATAATATATTTATACCATTAAGTTAATTACTTATTACATTTTTTTGTTGTATTTAAGGGAGGATATTTTTATATGAATAACCAAGATTTATATTACAACCCCACTAACGAGCAAAGACATCAATTATTACTGAATTCCTTAACACGAGTTGGCAGATTTGAGGATTATGAAAATATATTAGAGTTATTAAGTCCCCCACCTAGCATTTATCAATTTGCTTCTCCATTAGCATTAAAAAATATGCGAATAGGAATTATTGGAGGCGGTCTTGCTGGTCTGGCCTCAGCATATGAACTTAGAAAATTAGGTGCAAATATTACAATTTTTGATGCAGAAAAAAAAAGAATCGGAGGGCGAGTATATACTTTATATTTTGATAAACTCAAAAAATATTTTGGAGAATTTGGCGCAATGAGAATACCTGTATCGCATGAAACAACATGGCATTATATAAACGTATTTAATTTAGATACTGAATCCTTATCAACACAATCAAATAATTTTCTATATACTCATAATATAAGAATAAGACGTGAACATAGTAGCCAGAAAATTACTGAATTAATATACCCCTATTATAATTTATCTGAAATAGAAAGAAATATTCCATGGAATGAATTGAACAGCTATGCAACTGATACTATGTTGAAAAGTTTATCCCCTCAAGTACGTACTGAAATATTGAAAATTTTGCCTGAATACTCGGAAGAATACGCTTCAATTACTAAATTAACTAATCGACAGGTTTTTGAAATGCTTGGATTAAGTCAAGAAGCTATAAATTTGTTAGCAGCAGTGGAACCATTTACAGGTGCATTATTAAATATAAGTCATGATGAAACAATGAGTAGCAATTATTCACTAGATTTTCTCAATACTTATAGAATTAGTGGTGGTATGGTTAATTTACCTTTAGCTTTCTATAACTCTCTTATTGATGACAATCCACATGAATTTAAACTTCCATCAAGTTTTTTAGGAAAAGTAGATATCAGATTAGGATGTATTGTAAATGGTATTTCAAAATCTATACACTCTGACGAAGTTAATCTACATTATAATAATTGTAATAATGAAAATTTCATTGAATCTTTCGATTATGTAATATGCACAATTCCCTTTTCTACATTAAGAGATTTAAATATAAGTCCATATTTTAGCAATCAAAAAATGCAAGCAATTAAAGAAATAAACTATATAGAGGCTCAAAAGACATTATTTCTATGTAAAATACGATTTTGGGAGGCAAATAGGTCTTATGGAAATATTAATGGTGGCATATCCTTTACTGACTTACCTATTCAATCTATTGTTTACCCTCCAGATCATTTACGGTGTGAAGAGACTGAAGAATGCTCTTTCACTGATCCAGGAGTATTGATTGCAAGTTATAACTTGGGACTTGATTCCACTAGACTTAGTAATCAAAATACACTACGACGTTTTAATATAATAAAGCGAAATGTAGAAGAGGTTCATGGTCTTCCTTATGGATTTTTGGATACTCTTATTGAAAAATATGCTACCGTTAATTGGAACACAGAATATTGGTTTAGAGGAGCCTTTGCAGCAAATTATCCTGGACAAAAAGTCAATTTTTCTTATTCAATGCTACAACCAGAATATAATAATAGGGTGCTATTTGCAGGTAAGCATGTGTCGACTAAACAAGCTTGGATGCAAGGAGCATTACAAACTGGTAAATCAGCTGCAAATCAAATAGCTAAACAAATAAATAATCGATAAAGATAATTTATTCTTTATGTTATAAGTTTAATTCATTGACATTTATTAACAAACGAAATATAATTTATGTAAAATAGCAAGTTATATCTCATTGAATTATAACAATATCAATAACACTTACTAACAGTTATAACTAATTAGGAGGCGGCAAATTGGATAAAGAAAAATTACGAGAAGTTTTAGAAAATTTTAAATTATTTTTTCAAGCGGCTACAGATTATAATAGAAAATCAAGATCTCTTCTTGTAAAAGAATCTCACAATGAAATGGATGAATTTTTACTTTTATGTTTTGGCGATTCTTTAGGGATTCCTATTCCTACAAGTTATTATTCATTAGAATTACTTCCCTTAATTGCTGAAGATTTAGAAAGTTGGCAGTTTAGAATGGGTAATAGATTGAATATATGGGAAGAAAAATGGGGAGATTATGGCTTTGATGCTTAAGGAGGAAATTAATGAATAAACTAATATTTTTTAGTGGTAAAGGCGGAGTAGGTAAAACTACATGTAGTGCTTCATATGCCGTATATTCAGCAAAAAGTGGTTTAAAAACACTTTTAGTTTCTACTGATCCAGCTCACTCAACTTCAGATATTTTTGAAAAAAAAATTGAGGATAATATAACTAATATTTTACCAAACTTAGATGCTATAGAAATAAATGGTGAAAAAGAAAGTAAATTATACATGGATAAAGTAAGAGCTAGCTTAAAGCAGGTTGTTAGCCCTATTATTATAGAAGAAATAAATAAACAAATTGATGCTGCTTCAATATCACCTGGAACTGAAGAAGCAGCTTTATTTGATAAAATGATAGAAATTATAACTGAAAAAAATAATGAATATGATAGAATTATTTTTGATACTGCACCAACTGGACATACTGTGAGACTTTTAACCTTACCGGAACTTTTAGGAGCTTGGATAGAAACTCTTATAAAGAAAAGAAGTAAATCCATTTCCCTTATGTCTATGGCTAATAATAATGGAAATGCTAATAATAAGGAAAATGAAAAAGATGAAGTTATTAAAATTTTAAAAAAACGATATGACAAAATTAATCTGGCAAAAAATATAATGATGAATGAGAAACTCTTATCTTTTGTTTTCGTAATAAATGCAGAAAAATTACCTATAGATGAAACAGTTAAAGCTATAAATATATTAGAGAAATATAATATATTAGTAGATGGATTAATAGTAAATAAGATACTTCCAGAAAATATGCAAGATGAATTTTGGATAAGAAAAAAGGAACAAGAACAGAAGTATCTAGATATTATCACAAAAACATTTGAAGGTAAGAAAATATTCACACTACCTCTTATTCAAGAAGATATGAAAGCTAATAATATAGAAATTATTGCAAATAAATTCTCTGAATTTTAAAATTTATTCTTTAATTAATATATAAAAATCAGCTATATCATTAAATACAATAAAAGATATAGCTGATTTTAGTTTACGCTAACAATTCCAAACCTAAACCTTTATTAGTTAATGCTCTTAATTTTGTAAAAACTTCTAAATTTTCTTCATAAGTTATGCCATCAACAGTTTCTATCTTTTTTTTACTACAACCATCGACTGCGCCTGCTTTTACGATTTCTTTTAATATATTTTCATATATATCTTCACCATACATAACCATTTTATCGTTTGTAATACATAGACCTGCACAGATGCCAAAAGAGCCCCAATTGGATACTCCTGCTATAATAAGATTATCTGTTTCTAACTGAGCACATATAATATTTCCTTTATTCACATACTTTTGTATGAAATTCATAACTTTACCCATACCAACTTCATTTCCTCCGTCACCAACTGCTGACGTAGTTATGTTATTCTCTTTTGCTTTAATAAATAGCAAGTCTGTATTTGGACAAAAACTTGTTATATCTTCTCCATGCATTGAATAACATCTATTTTCTATATTTCTGCCTGGACGTTCAATTCCTATTATATGATCAGGTTTATATTTATTAATTATTTCTTCAGCTTGCTCGTTTTCTCTATTTTCTTTAAAAATATATATAATTGCATTAAGATTTAATAATTTAACTCCTATCCTCAAAAACTCTTCAGAATATTTATCAGTTACGATTATTACTTTTTTATTTAAATTTTCAAGAGCATAAGCCAAAGCCAAAGCACCTGGTGGTCCGTCAGTTTCACCAATTTTCGCAGACTTTACTACAAAACCTGTTACAATAACTATAGTTTCACTATCGTTTAAAGAATTTACACATAATTTTAGTTGTCCTCTTAAATATGCTTTGTCTAGTCCTCTACTTTCTATATTTTTAGATATGATATTTTCAATTTCATCAAATTCATCATAATAGTTATTATTAGTCATCATCAAGTTCACCTTTTTAGATATATTTTACAAAGCCGATTAACCTTCTTTATTAGGGTTCTCTACATAATCATTGTACCATTTTAATATATCCTTTGAAATTTCATCACTGTTTGTTTTTACCTTGAATTTTCTCGAATATTTTATTTTGTCAGACTTAAAATTATACATAGGATCATAATACTTTTTCATCAGTTCGTTTGAAACAAAATCAAAATTACCCAACACAATTTCTTGCTTCAATATTTCAATTTTTTCTTTTGATATATATTTATTAAGCTTATCTATGGCACTAATAGATTCTTCTTTCCAATTTTCATTTAAAATATAATCTTTTTTCAAGTTTTCAATTCTATGCTCTATATCCGCATCGATGAAAACCTGTATACCCTGCCTCAATTTATCAGAGATGAATTTTGGTACTGTAACTCGGCCAATTTTATTACTCTCAGCTTCAACAAATACATAGCCATTCTTTGCTTTTCTCAACTGTTCATATATATTTGTTTCAAATTTCTTTTGTGAATTGCTTTTTCCTAAACCTATGCCTCCAAGAATTGAACCTCTATGATTAGCAGCTCCTTCTAAATCTAATACCGAACATCCAAGTTTTTCTAAATTTTTTAGTATATCTGTTTTTCCAACTCCTGTATTTCCGTTAAGAACTATATAATTAATTTTTTCATTCAGATTAGGAAGAGCATTTATAACTTCCCTGCGATAACTTTTATATCCACCTTCAAGCTGATAAATTGGAATTCCTATTGAACTGAAAATAGAAGCAAAAAATGTACTCCTGTAACCTCCTCTTGCACAAAAGGCTGCTATTTTACCGTATTTATATTTTAATTCTAATACCTGTTCAAATATATCAGGTAACTTTGGTGAAATTAAATTGACCCCAAGTCTTTTAGCTTTAGTTTTTCCTAACTGAACATAAGTAGTCCCAACTTGTTTTCTTTCGTCATCATTTAAAAGTGGTATGTTAATTGCACCCTTTATTGTATCTTCTTTATATTCTGAGGGACTTCTAACATCTATGAAAAAAAAATCATCCCTAGCGTCTGTATATATCACTGTATTCAAGTATTTACTTCCTTTCTAATCCATGATAAAATCTGGAATTATATTTCTGTATCCTGTTACTTTCCAGATATCATCAATATTATCAAGTTCTATTAATCCTTTTGCTGTATTTTTACGCACTGTACCATCATTTAAAATAATATTTAATAATACTTCAAAATTATAGCCTGATTCATTGTTTTCAATATTATTTTTATTTTCTGACAGTTGTATTTCTGCGACTCGCATTGTATAATTCCCCTTATAACATGCTTGAGCAAACAATAAATTCTCTCTGTTATTTAATAGAGTATCATATGCATCAACTGTCATTAATGATTTCAAAACCTCATCGTTAATCTGTGTTGCTTCAGTTAAAGCTTTAGCATCTACAGTATTCATATTTAATATAGATTCATAATTATCAGTTTCTTTTGCATCTACAGTATACAAATCCATAATAAAATCTTTTGCTATTTCTTCAGCTCTCATTTCTTCAGAATACAGTACACTAAAACGAACAACATAAAATGGTTCATTGTTATAATAAAACATTGCAACATGGTGATTACGTTTTGAATTTAATTCTTCCGAGTTTAATGAATTCATTTGTAAGAATACATTAACACTGCCTGTATTGTCAACCAATTTAGCATTCAAATATTTATCTTTATTCGGCATTAAAAACTTAGACTTTATATTTTTCAATGATTCTGGAACTTTTTTTAATTCGTTAATATCTTCTAAATTACCGTGTATAATAAAATGTTTAGAAAAAATATCAATATCATTAACAGGCGGAATGCCTTCTTTCATATCTGCTACCGTACTGTTAAATATTTTTATATTATCAACTTCAGCAGTTCTTTTCCAAGAATCATTTAATGCTCTTAAATAATCCTCATATAACTCGTTAGGTATAATCTGCAATGATACGATTCTATTTTCATTATTAATTGAAACTCTTAAATGATCATCTCCTACTCGTTTATTCCAATATAAACCATTCTCATAATTTTCTTCATTAAGATAATAATCCAATAGTTTACTTAAGGCTTTATCCATTTTCTTTTTATTGCCATAAATGATACCAGGCAATTTAAAATTTCTTGATAATTCATTATAATAAAAATTTTCAACTTCATCAGCTGTAAGATTACTAGGTAAATACCATGACAAATTTAAAACTTTTTTGTTTTCTCTAATATAAGAATTAATGCCAAAAGTTATATTATCATCATTAGTTAATGTGAAAATATCTCTTGTGTCATCACCATTATGCTCTTTGATATACCAGTCTAATTTTTGTTCAGTTAATACTTTTTCTATATCCTCAACTGTTAATGGAAATTGATATTCTTCAACCATTATCGGATTTGTTCCTAGTGAAATAGCAATACTGACTACAATAACAATTACTGCTGCAAATATCCAAAATGATGGTTTCTTGTTGTTTAAAATACTTTTAATACTACTCATTTTGTTGCCTCCTCAATATTCTGTTACATCATTATAAGTACAAAACTCTATTAAAATTCATTCTCAAACCTTTTGAAAAACTCATAATATATTCGTACATTTTCTAACTCTGTCCAATGCTTAACATCAACAGGATTTTCATCAAGGTCATATATTTTAGCACCATGCATGGAAAGAAGAAATGGTGAGTGTGTTGAAATTATAAATTGACATCCCATAAACCTTGCAGAATCTTCAATAAATTTCATTAATTCCAACTGCCGTTTTGGTGACAAGCTGTTTTCAGGTTCGTCTAATAAATAAAGACCATTTTCTTCGATTTTTTCAGTAAAATATTTAAAGGCACTTTCTCCATTAGAATACTCTCGAACATTATTCATGAGTTCGTTTCTTACAAAGCGTGATTGAGTTTTACTTCTAGCATTATTTACTTTTTTTAATTGCTCATAATCCTCCATTGACTTAAGTTGAAATTCTGAATATTTTGAATGCAAATATTCATCAAAAAGTTCTTCTCTTTTTAAATCAATTCCTTCGTTAAGGTTTCGAATATTTAATAAATAGTCGAACACATCATCACTTGTAATAATACTGCTGTGATCAGGTATTTTACTACCGGAAACTTTCATATCACACATATTAACATAATCAACAAAAAAATTAGATTTATTATAAACAGAATCACGATTGATTCCTGCTTTTTCAGCTATTACATTTAATGCTGTTGTTTTTCCTGAACCATTGCCACCATATAAAATAGTAACTGGTTCAAAATCGATTTTTTCAAAACCATTTTTCGATAATATCTTAAAAGGATAAAACGAGTCATAACATGTTCTTCTTATTCCCATAAAAAAATTGAATTCCAAATCTTCATTTGGAAATTTAAAAGCTTTCAAATAAATCATATGTTCTTCCTAATCTTTTTAGTTTATTATATCACAAACACTTCATTGGAACAATATGGTGCTATAATTATTCATACTTTAATTCCTCTAAAAATAAAGCTACTTCTTTCTTGTTTTTTAGTATTACAATTTTATTATTATACTTCTGAATTGTTTCGGTGTATTGTTTTTTCTTATTTTTCGATCTTCCATTTAATAAAATCCATTTGATAAATTCATAATCAAATTTTTCGTTACAACCAGCAGCCATACTTTCACGGGTTTTCCCCTTATACTTCTTATATCTATTATATGCCTGACACAAACAAATCAACCTTGAAAAGCACATAAATATAATGATATCTGCTTCTTCCAGCCTTTGCTCCCTGAGGAGCTTTGTATAATTACCGTCAATAATCCAGTTATCATTATTGTCCATAAACTCTTTAACCTTGATTTTGGCTGTTTCTTCATCTCGTTCTATCCAATTTGCTTTAAATTGAATTTTATCCAAATATAAAACAGGATAGTTATAAAAGTCTCCTAATAATCTTGCTAAAGTTGACTTCCCAGAACCACTGTAACCGATTATTGCAATTTTCATTTCTACCTCTAATAATAAGTATATTGAATTAATACAAATTTACATAAAATGCTCATCTCTTAATTTATCCATAAAAACTTCATCATAAAATTTACCTTTTAAATAATAAGACTGCCTTCTTCTTCCTATTTCTTTAAAACCAACATTTTTATAACAATTAATAGCCCTTTCATTAAATGAAAATACCTTTAGCATTATATTGTTTAAATTCATATAATAAAAACCATAGTCTAGCAATAAATTAAGAACTTCCTTCCCATAGCCTTTATTTCGGTTTTCCTCATCTCCAATAAATAAACCTACATCAGAGCATTGTCTTAGATGATCAATCGCATGAAACCCACAATTACCAATTAATTGATCATCTTCTAATCTAACTATTGCGAATTGATATTGATTTGAATTTTGAGAAATCCATTCTTTTTCATCTTCCAATGAAACTATCTTATTAGAAGTTCCTAATCCGTCAGTCACAGCAAAATCATTAAGCCACTTAATGTAAACCTCAACATCCTCCGCATTCATTGGTGATAAATATACTTTTTTCCCCACTAATTTTCTATAATACTTCATTGTCTACACCTCCTATTTAATTATAACTAATTAACAATTAAATGGCAAACTTTAGAAACGAAAAATCTTTAAATTTGAGCAATCATTTGTATTTTAGTATTTTACTTTAAAAATAGTAATTTTACAATCACGCATGGTCAAGCCTTACATATAATAAACTAAAAAAATATATAGGAGTGTTTTTCATGCAAAATTGGATTCAGCAACCTAATAACTCTTTGCTGATGTTAGGAGATTTTAATGCAAGTTACTATACCTTTCCTTATGAAGTGGACCCAGAGCTTGAAATTATTATTAAAGGGCAATTCCCCTATGCAAGATATATGTCATTTACTTTAGCTGGTCAGTTAGACAATGTCATAGTCACAGCATCTGATAAAGCTTTAATTCCTGACCCTGGAAGTACCAATCCTTTTTTACCTGGCGCTAACTGGAATGCAGACAATCGTAATTACACTATAAAAATTCGTTCTACTGCACCTCCTCAGGGTTCAGAGCATTTTGTTCCAGAAGCAGGAAATAATGTATTTTATGCTGGAACTTTAAAAGATGGCACACAAAACAGCTTTGGACTTATTGGACTTAGAATTTATGTTCCAAGCATTGGCTATGATAAAACAGGTGGTGTTGGGCTTCCTAAAATAACCTACTGCACTGCAAAAAAGGATTACAAAAATACAAACATTAATAGGTTTATTAATACTACTGACCCTTATAATCCATTAAACCCTACAAGTGTTAATGATAAAGAAGTTATAATTAAGCGTTGTTGTTGTGAAACAGTAGGACAAGATTGTGATATAGCATGGAATCGTATAGGAATTATCGCAACACGATTATTACAACCTGATTTAAATACAATATATATGATTTCTGAACAAATACAAAGAGACTCATGTGAGTTGCTATTCATTAGATGGAAGGCACCTAAATTCCCTGACACTTATCATAATACCGGACTCATAGGAAATGAAGATATGCGATACTGGAGTATATCTTTTGTATCACGAGTAGGACTTTTGGGACTTTACACAATAAGCGATTTTCAGGCTGTTATTGATAAAAACGGCTATGTAAACCTTGTTATAAGTTTTGGTGCACCACGTCCGTCTTTCGTAACAGCTGAAAATGAATTTAATTGGATTGATGCTAGTAATCTACCATTAATTCCTCTATACCTTATGTACAGAAATAATCAGGTATCTCAAAATTTCTCTTATACAGCAAAGAATATACCTGAAGGTCAAATTGTTCCTCCAGAAGTTATGGGAAAATACTATCCTTGTGGCAAATATGTAAATCCACGCTATTTTAACTCATGTTGTTATGATGACACTGATAGACATAGTAAGAATAAATGTCATTATTAGCGTTTAAAATTTGATATATTAAAGCGGTTGAGGTGTTTAATCTCAGCTTCTTTATTTATACTATTTTTGTTTAATATGGTAATATTTTTCAATAAGTGCTATAATGAAATAAATTATCAGCTAATCGCTGATGATAATTCTTATAATAGGAGGAGAACATGAAACAAACTAAAAAAATTATTTCTTTGCTTTTGGTTTTTGTTATGGTATTTTCACTTACTATTACTGCCAATGCTGCTGAAAAAGGTTCTACAGTTGTAAATGGTACTGTTAAAGAGGTGCAGAAGTACGGCAATCTTACAATGGATATTCAGCCTAAGACATTATATGATGTTGGTTATGAATTAGGGGATATTCTTGAAGTTACAATTGATGATCATGTTTTAGAAATACCTTTCTGTACATCATATAGTGATGTTGATACAGGAAGTCTTGTAGTTCGTGACGACAAAGAAGGTGATTTATTAGTTGTTGCAATCAATATGGGTGACTTTTCAACAACTTACAATGTAAATGTTGGCGATACATTAACGTTCTCTTTATCTGAAAAGGAAGGTTATCTCGGAGAATATCTTCTTCGTCAACTAACACGTACTAATACTCGTTCTGATTATTCAACAGATTCTGTATTTGCTAATTTCCGTAATATTTCTACAACTGGAATTAACCCATCAATATTATACAGAAGCTCAAGCCCAATTAACAATGAATTAGGAAGAGCGGCCTATGCTGATAAATTAGCTGAATCTGTAGGAATAAATACAGTTCTAAACTTAGCTGATTCAGAAGAAGAAATTAACGGATACATAGCATCAGAAAACTTTAATTCTGAATATTACAAATCTCTATATGATGAAGGCAACGTTATAAGTCTTTATATGGGAGTTGATATCGCAGGAGAAGATTTCGGTAAAAAATTAACAAAAGGATTACGTTTTTTAAATAATAATGATGGACCTTATTTAATCCACTGCACTGAAGGCAAAGATCGTGCTGGCTTTGTAAGTGCGGTATTAGAATGTTTAATGGGCGCAACTCTTGATGAAGTTGTTGCTGATTACATGACTACATATGAAAACTATTATAAGGTTGAAGTAGGAAGCGAACAACACAAATCAATAGCAGAAAGCAATATTTTAGCATCCTTAACTACAGTTGTTTGCGGCTTAGAAAAAGATTCTGACATTTCAGAAGTTGACCTTTCTAAAGCTGCAGAAGACTACTTATTAAAAATAGGTATGACTTCAACTGAAATTAATACACTTAAAGTAAAGCTATCAGTTGAGATTGTAGTTCCTGAAGAAACTGCAATTGAAGAGCCTAAAATAGAAGAACCTATTATAACAGAACCTGTTAAAGAACCTGAAGTTAAAGAAACAGATTCTGAAGTTACTTACTATATAGTTGTTTCTGGAGACTGCTTGTGGAATATAGCTAAGACCCACCTTGACAATGGCACTCGTTATATGGAAATTTACAATCTTAACAAAGAAACAATCAAGAATCCTGAATTAATCAACATAGGTCAAAAATTGCTTCTTCCTACTAAATAAATATTGTATTTAAAGAAGCACCAGTTTATAGCTGGTGCTTTTATAAATCATTTCTGCCATAATTTTTAATTTTACCTGTAGCCCCATTAAATACAATGTTATTTTTTTAATCAGTCGTCAAAGTTAAAACATCCAATACCAATAAGTCCTGGTCCTGTATGAACACCGAGGGCAGGAGAAATTTGTCCTTCCATATATATTGTTGCTTTATCTATATATGGTTGCATTTTTTCTCTGATTTTATCTGCTTCTTCTTGAGCATATCCATGACAAATGGTAAGATAATAATTTTTCTTATCCTTGATTTTATCCTGTACTATTTCTATTATCTTATTAATACTTTGTTTTCTTCCTCGTACTTTTTCTACTGTATAATAAATACCATCTTCGTCACAGCTAATGATAGGCTTGATTTGAAGAATACTTCCTATCATTCCTTCTACACGGCCTAATCTTCCACCCTTTACAAGATAATGTAGCGTTTGTAAACTGTAGTAAATATTTGAGTTTTCAATTTTATTTTCTACTTTCTTAACAATTTCCTCAAAGTTTAAATTTTTTTCAACTAATTGAGCTGCATATATTGATAGGAATCCAGAACCAAGCGCAATATTTTTTGTATCAATTACTTTTGTTTTGATATTCTTAAAATCCTCACAAACCATTTCAATTGCTTTGCATGTTCCGCTCAAACCTGAAGAGATTACAGGAATGATTATTTGATTGTATCCATCTGCTATAATTTGTTCTAATTTCTCATGCATTTCTCCAACAGTTGGCAAACTAGTATGAGGAATTTCATTTTTTAGATTTTCATACACTTCTTCTGGTGTAATATCAATTCTATCACGATAAGATTTATCTTTATAGTTGATGCTAAGTGCCATTTCATAAATTTTAAATCTTTCCAATAAATTTCGAGGTACATCTGAGCAAGAATCTGTTAGTATTGCAATTTTATCCATGATACTCTCCTTCTGATTTATCTTTATTATTATTCTTATTAATTTTTGTTTCAATAATTTTTTCAGTTAACAATTTATTCGACAATGATGTAGTAATAGAAGAAATAGCAAGCTTTTCATATTTTATTTCTCTTTCCTCCAATAAATAAGGACTACTTTTTTCTAAAATAGGAACAAAAACTTTTCGCATAGATTCTTCAAATGCTTCGCAAAATGAATCGTAAGCTGTTTTTTCATTTCCTTGCAATGCAACCTGCAATTGAATTCCATTTTTAATTTTAGAAATCGGGAGTATCTGTTTAAGTATGGTAATCACGATAACATATGCAATATGGATTTTTTCATATTTTTTCTTCACTGGCTTCGGCATCATTCCCCATTTTACATAATTGTTCACCATGCTTTTAGTGATAAGTTTTTCATCGTCAATTTGCATAAATGATATTTCATCAGTAACAATTTGTAACAACTGGTCACAATAAATTGCAAAATCTGGTAAGTTATCCCACAAAGTAAGTTTTACTTCACTCATTATCTTGCTATATTCATATAATTCTAAATTATGTATCATTGCTTCCCCTTTATTAATAACGATTATAAATAGTTATCATAACTATTTAAATAATAATTCAAATGTTTTTAAATGTCAAGCAAGTTCTTAAAAATTTCTTAATATTTAGATAATAAGCTTTACAAAGCATAAAATTGCAACAAAACAAATACTTGTCTATAATTTCTTTTCCATAAGATAAAACTTACCCTTTCTCCAATTTGCCTCTCCTACTTTGATATATCCTTGTTTATAATACATTTTTAAAGCATATGGATTTAGCGAAAAAGCATCAAGCCGAATTGTTTCTACTCCTACGCTTTTCAAGTTCTCTTCAATATGATTTAAAGTTAATGCTCCTATACCTTGATTTTGGAATTTAGGATTTACACACATTCTATGAATTACACTATATGTTGCATTTGGATACTCCCAGTTCCCATTAATATATTGTTCATCGCAATCACTGTTCAAAACATACACACAAACAATCTCATTGTCAATCTTACCAATATAAAGCTGTTTCTTTTTAATATCGTTTTGAAGTATATATTTATCTGGATATACTTCATCCCATTGTAGAATATTATGTTTATTCATTTCTTCAATTGCAGCCAAAAATATACTAAATATTTCTTGTAGATTTTTTTCTTCTGCAACATCAAATTCTACTTTTTTCAATTGTCTTTCTCCTTTACAAATTCCTTTTTGTCGGTTTTTATTAAATAAATCGTATGTCATATAATCTTACAATTCTGTATCACTTTTTAATTATAACTTAGTAATAACTAGATAGCAAATTTTAGAAATAAAATTTATCCACTATAAAAAAAACTCCTCAAATCTGAAGAGTTTTTAATTTTTTACATAATTTTCCATGGAGGCGGTGGGAGTCGAACCCACGTCCGAAAATATTTCCACAAGACTTTCTCCGAGTGCAGACGATAATTTAATATTCGCCTTACCTAACGCCTACCGCCAAGCTTTAGGTTCAGCTATCTCCAATTATTCAGTATTAAGTCGAAGAACCCTTAATACAGTTCCCTGCATTAGATGATGCTCCCATTTAACCGGCAGGAGGGCTAAAGGGAACAAGATTTACAGCTTACGCTGCAAATGCTAAATTATTATTTTCTTTTGCGTTTATATTTTGTTGCCACTTTTTTCGTTGTTTGGCGACAACGACTCGCTTATCTTCCTTCTATATCCCCGTCGAAACCATTTACGCCCCCGTAATATTATTAATAATCTTGTCTCTGCATTCTTCTTTCTGCATCTTTTTTAGCAAGAACTTGACGTTTATCATAATTTTTCTTACCTTTTGCTACAGATAATTCCATTTTAACAAGACCATTTTTAAAATATAAACTTAAAGGTATCAAAGAATATCCTTTTAAAGTAGTTAGGCCAATAAGTTTTCTCAATTCTCTCTTATTTAATAAAAGTTTCCTGACTCTTAAAGGATCTACATTATATATGTTACCTTTTTCATAGGGACTTATATGCATGTTATGAACAAATGCTTCACCATTTTTTATGTTTACATAACTATCCTTTAAGTTAACCTTACCCTGTCTTATAGATTTAACTTCAGTACCTACAAGTACAAGACCTACTTCTAATTTTTCTTCTATAAAATAATCATGATATGCTTTTTTATTTTTTGCTGCAATTCTATTATTTTGAGCCATATAATCACCTGCCCTAAAGTGTAGAATGATTATAGCATTAAATCTTTTTAATGTCAAATACCAGTTTTTTTGAAGTTATCATTTATCTGTAAATTAATATTGTACATATTCATGATAAATATATACAATATTTATATTTACAAATATATTCTAGCATTATATCCTTAATATTATATTAAAACAAAATCAATTTCTGCTTTAGCTATGCTGACATTTGATACTTTGATATTTACTTTATCGCCAATTTTATAAATTTTTCTATTTCCTTGTCCGAGTAATTCTTTCTTTTCGTTGTCATATATATAAAAATCATCAATCATATTTGAAATATGAACCAATCCCTCTACAGTATTGTATAATTCAACAAAAATTCCAAAGCTTGTTACCCCAGAAATAACCCCTTCATACTCATCACCGATTTTATCTGACATATATTCAGCTATTTTTATTTTATTGGTTTCTCTTTCTACTTCATCTGCCACTCTTTCCATCTTAGAAGACTGTTCTGCAACTGCATCTGTTCTTTCAGCGAGCCTATTTATCTCATTTTGTGTGATATTACCCTTAATTTGATCTTTTATTATTCGATGTATTTGCAAATCAGGATATCTTCTTATTGGTGAAGTAAAATGGCAATAATATTTTGCAGCAAGCCCAAAGTGTGGAGAACTTTGAGGCGCATAAATTGCCTTGCTCAAGGATCTTAACATCATAGTATTTATTAAGGATTCTTCTTTTGTACCTTTAATTTTTAACAAAAGTTGCTGTAATTCCTTTGGATGAATATCTTGACTTCCTTTTAATGTATATCCTAAATTATGTACGAACTTTTCGAATTCATACATTTTCTCTTCTTTTGGTTCTTCATGAACTCTGTATACAAATGGTATGTTTAGCCAAAAGTAATGTTCTGCAATAGTTTCATTGCATGCTAACATAAACTCTTCTATCATTTTATTTGAAACTCTTCTTTCATACTTTGTTACATCTATTGCCTTGCCTTTTTCATCTGTTATTATCTTAGTTTCATCAAAATCAAAATCTATGCTACCTCTAACTTCTCTTTTTCTTCTCAATATTAAGCTTAATTCTTCCATTACTTTTAACATAGGCACTATTTTGCTATATTTATCACTTAATTCTTTATCATTATTTTCTAATATTTCTGAAACATCTGAATAAGTCATACGATAATGGTTTCTGATTATACTTTCAAAAATTTCATAATCAGTTACCTTACCTTCGTTGTTTATTGTCATTTCTACTGATAATGCTAACTTATCTTCATTAGGGTTTAAACTACATACTCCATTAGACAATTCTTTTGGGAGCATAGGTATAACTCTGTCGCTTAAATATATACTAGTAGCTCTTTTGAGAGCTTCTTTATCTAGTTTCCTATCTTCTTTGACATAATGGGTAACGTCAGCTATATATACTCCTAGTTTATATTCATTGTCATTTGTTTTTTCTGCATAAACAGCATCATCTAAATCCTTTGCATCAATTCCATCTATGGTTATAATACTAAGGTCTCTCAAATCTTTTCTTCTTTTTAATTCTTCTTCATGGATACCTTCGCTAGATACTCTTTTAGCTTCTTTAATTACTTCTTCTGGAAATTTCTGTCTAACTTTTTTGGCTAATAAAACAGCTTCTATATGTGTTAGTGTATCTTCGTTATCTCCTATTATATCTACTATTTTACCTTCAGGATTTTTCCTATTTACTGGCCATTCAGTAATTTTTACAGAAACTTTATTATTTGATTGAGCATTTCTAAATTCTTCTCTTGGAATAAATATATCATAGGAAATTCTTTTATCATCTGGTACTACAAAACCAAAATGTTTGCTTTTTTGGAATGTACCTATAACGAAGATATTTGCTCTTTCTATTATACGAATTACTTTTCCTTCGGGACTTTTTAAATCTTCTGAAGATTTCATAGGTCGAACAATAACACGATCTCCATTCATAGCTCCGTTCATATCTGTAGGAGAAATAAAGATATCTTGTAGTTCTTTATTATCCGGTCTTAAAAAAGCATAACCTTTTTGATGTCCTTCTAATGTTCCTAATACTAAATTCATTTTTTCTGGTATGCCATATCTCTTAGATCTTGTAAATATTATTTTACCTTCATCTTCTAACTCATTCAAAGTTTTTAATAATTCTTTTTTCATATTACCTTCAACTTCCATAGATTCTAACAATTCATTCAAAGTTAAAGGCTTATATGCTTCTTCTTTCATAAATGCTACTATTTTTTCTTTTATGTTCATTTTACCTTCCTCTATTTTTACTTATGTTTACCACTACTAGCCATTTTATTTAATAAATCAATATCATAGGAAACAGTATTTATATCCCTTTGATCTTGTTGTTTTATGGCAAACTCAATTATTTTTGTTATCATTTGAGTAAATGTTACCCCCATTCCTTCCCATAAATAAAATGCTATGGATCCAGGTATGGTATTGATTTCATTTACATAAATATTGTTACCATCATATAGAAAATCTATTCTTGCATTTCCACAGCAATCTATTGATTTAAAAGCAATCTTAGCGAGATTTTTAATTTCTTCTGTTACTTCATTATCTAAGTCTGCAGGAATTCTTCTTTTATCTCCTGACACACCTTTTGATTCATTTACATATTTATCTTCATATGTTAGAAATTCTTTCCATCCAATTGGTTCTTCACATAGGGAAGAAGTTAAGTCATTTTCAAAGCCCATAACAGCACAATTTATTTCTCTTGCATTCTCAATGCATTTTTCTACAATTACTTTTCTATCATATGCCATTGCAATTTCTAAACAATTAATAAGTTCCTCCTTATTAGCAGCTTTACTTATACCGATGCTAGAGCCTAAATTAGCAGGTTTAACTATCAACGGATAATCTATTTTTTCAATATCAGATAATATTTTTTCTCTATCATTTTCCCAGCTACTTCTATAGAACCATGTATAATTAACAACAGGTAAATTATAACTTTGGAAAACTTTTTTCATAATAACTTTATCCATTCCAACAGCTGAACTCAAAACAGAACCAAAGGCACATGGTACTTTATTCATTTGAAATATACCATGAAGTGCACCATCTTCTACATTTGTTCCATGAACTGCAGGAAATACTACATCAATCTCATAGGTATTATATTTTTTACAAAACAACCCTTGCTTTATATTAGGATGAGGATAGAGAATTAACTTTCCATTTTCAAATCCTAATAAAACCTCATAAGCATCTTCAAATTTCTTATTCTTAAAATTATTAATATCATGTAAGCTGTTACCAATAAACCATTTTCCGTCTTTCTGAATATATATAATTCTAGGGTCATACTTTTCTTTATTAATATTGTCTAATACTTGTAGTCCAGTTATTATTGATACTTCATGTTCTACAGTTTTTCCACCTATTATTATACCAACTGATGTTTTCATATTCCCTCCTATATTATAATACTTTTACCTTTTTATACTTCATTATATGTATCAGGTAAATCATTTTCAAATAGAACTACGTCATTGAATTTTGTTAAAGATTTAAGTACCTTACTAGCTTCATCTAATGAATTAACAACATACAGATTACTCATGTTAAAATCATGTTTTTGTAATCCTTTGAAAATTGGTTTTGTTCTTCTTTCTCCAATTAATATTGCAATATCACAAATCTTTGCAATACTTTCTCCAAATTTTTCGTTTTCTAATTCCTCTACTTCTCCCAGTTCTACCATTCCCGGTGTTACTATTATTTTTCTTTTATCGTTAAAGGAATCTATTACTTCTAAAGCAGTTTTTGCTCCATCAGGATTTGAATTAAATGCGTCATCGATTACTATAACGCCGGTACCCGGATCTATGAGTTGTAGTCTGTGTTCTATATTTTTTATCTTTGATATACCTTTTGATATTTCTTCTAAAGATAACCCTAATACTTTTGCTGTTGCAACTCCTGCAAGTATATTTAAAATATTGTGTCTTCCAAGAAGTTTTGTTTTACATTCTATATTGCCTAATCCACTTACACATAAAGTAAATGTAGAACCTTTGTTGCTAACTTTTATGTCCGTTGCAAATACATCAGTATCTTCAATATTGTCTATACCATATAATATTTTTTCTTTAAATGTTTTGTCTCCTAATTTTTTGACATAATCATTATCATAATTAAAAATAGCAATGCCGTTATCAGGTAATTCTTCTATAAGTTCATATTTAGTTCGCATAATATTATCAATAGATTTAAAAGTCTCTAAATGACATGGCCCAATAGAAGTTATTATCCCTATTGTTGGATTAGAAAGTTCTGCTACTTCTTTTATATCTCCTATTTGAGTAGCTCCTAATTCAGCAATGAATATATCATACTCGCCATTTAAATCGTTATTTATTACTTTACTAATTCCCATAGGAGTATTATAACTTTCCGGAGTATTTAATACTTTATATTTTTCATTAAGTATTGTTGCAGTAATAAATTTAGTACTTGTTTTACCATAACTACCTGTTATACCGATAGAAGTAATATTTTTCATTTCTCTAATTTTCCTTGAAGCAGCTGAGTAAAACTTATTATTAATCTTATTTTCTATAGGTTTTGCTATATAATTTGCAGCTATTATATAATACGAAGAAAAATAATAGATTATGGATAATAAGCCAGCAAATAGTATAAAATACAATATTAAATTTTTTGTTATTAATAAAACTAAAATTGTTGTACTTATTAAGTCTATCAAAACTAATAATAAAGTAATTCCAAACAAGCGTTTAGCTCTTCCTGTAAATACAAGTGGCTTCTTTACATCATATTTAGACCAAAATTCTAACCAAACATTTATAACTAATAAAATAATTATATTAATTAAATACATCAAAGAATAACCAAAAATATACTCGCTAGAATACTTAAATAATAGAAAAACAGAAAAAATTATTAAATTCGATATATATATCTTATCATATTTAGTATGTATTTTATTCTTGTTATTGTTTATCCATTCTATATATTTGTTGCTTTTATATCCAACTAATTGAATCATATGTAAACTATACTTCAACTTTAATGCACATAAAATCATCCAAAATACGACGAATAATAAAATTACTATTTTCATTTCTTCACTCCCTATATGTTGAAATCTTCTTTTAGGAAGACATTAATTACTGCTTTAAATTGGTCATAACAATCAATATATGAATAATGACCTGCATTTTTTAGTATAACTAACCCGCTATCTTCAATTTTTTGCTCCATTAATTTACCCATATATAGTGGAGTATCTTCATCATTCTCTCCCCATATTAAAAGTGTTGGTACCTTTATCATAGGTAATAATTCAATTAAGTTATCATTAACAACTTTAACTAAAGTTTTTCGCATTGTTCCCTGAGAATCTCTGTAATCAGCAGAGCCATATTTTTTATAGAACTTTTCCAATCTTTCTTCTTTATTTCCTTTTACAAATATAGTAAATACGTATTTTAATATCTTAAAACTATATACTTTAATATGATACTTAATATTCCTTTTAGGTATTAAACCTGCACTATCAATCAATACTAATTTTTTTATTAAATTATCATATTTACTTGATAATATTATAGAAATTCTTCCACCATGTGAATGTCCAATTAATATAATACCCTTAATATTTATTTCATTAACAAATTTTTTTATAAAATCAGCATAATCATAAGAATTCCATGGCATTTTTGGTATATCACTTTCACCAAACCCTGGTAAATCCAATGCAATAACTCTACATCTATCTTTTAAAATATTAAAAATAGGTAACATAGTTTGTATGCTTCCACCCCAACCATGGAGCAATAACACTGGCTTACCTATTCCTTCATCTATGTAGTTAATATTTAAATTTTTAATATTAATTTGCATTTATCATCATTTCCTTTCTTATTATGCATTAGTTGCTTAACTACAAAATGAGGTGAGCGAAATTGTTCATTTATTGTTCTTTTACTATTATATGTAAAACCATTAAAATGATTATACCATATTAGTAATTCTCACTGCAATAAAAAAGACTCCTCAAATGAGAAGTCTCTATTTTTAATATTTTAGAATAAATCTAGTAATATTCCACCATATTGTGCTATTGTAGGTCCAAATACAAGGGCTACTATAGTCATAAGTTTTATCAATATATTAATTGAAGGTCCTGAAGTATCTTTAAATGGATCTCCGACTGTATCTCCAACAACTGCTGCCTTATGAGCTTCACTACCTTTTCCACCATGCTTACCTGATTCAATGAATTTTTTAGCATTATCCCAAGCTCCACCTGCATTTGACATCATGATAGCCATAAGTACTCCTGTTACTAAACCCCCAGCTAATAATCCACCAAGAGCTTCTACTCCAAGTAAAAATCCTACAATCAAAGGAACTACAACTGCTAAAAGACCTGGAATAATCATTTCTCTTAATGCAGCAGCTGTACTTATGTCAACACAAGTTTTATAATCAGGTTGTTCTGTTCCCTTCATTATACCAGGCATTTCTTTGAACTGTCTTCTTACTTCTTCAATCATTGCAAATGCTGCTTTACCAACTGCACTCATAGTGATTGCTGAGAATAAGAATGGTAACATACCACCTATAAATAATCCTGCTATAACAGTTGGTTCAGTTAAACTAATTGATGTTATTCCAACAACTTGAGTATAAGATGCAAATAATGCTAGAGCTGTTAAAGCTGCTGAACCTATTGCGAATCCTTTACCAATAGCTGCTGTTGTATTTCCAACTGAGTCAAGTTTATCTGTTATTTCTCTAACTTCATGAGGTAATTCACACATTTCTGCTATACCACCAGCATTATCAGCTATAGGACCGTACGCATCAACAGCTACAGTCATACCTGCAGTTGATAACATACCTACAGCAGCAAGTGCTATACCATATAACCCTTGAACTGAGTCCATTGAGCCACCAGAATAACCTGCTACATAATACGCACCTATAATACCAATAGCTAATACTACTATTGGATAAGCAGTTGATTGCATACCAACTGACAAACCACTAATAATTGTTGTAGCAGCTCCTGTTTCAGATTGATCAGCGATTCCTTGAACTGGTTTATATTCATCAGCTGTATAATATTCTGTGATTTTTGCTATTATTAAACCAACAGCTAAACCTAATACAATTGCTCCAAATGGTCTTATATCTCCCAATAAAGATCTACTTAAGAAAAACGCTGCAATTACTACTATTAACGAACTTACATATGTACCTGCATCTAATGATTTCTGAGGATTTCCACCTTCTTTACCTTTAACAAAAAGTGTTCCTAATATAGAAGCAAGTATTCCAACTGCTGCTAATGAAAGTGCAAACAATACACCTCTGCCACCCTCTGGAAAT
This sequence comes from Sedimentibacter sp. MB31-C6, assembly GCF_035934735.1. Taxonomy (NCBI): domain Bacteria; kingdom Bacillati; phylum Bacillota; class Tissierellia; genus Sedimentibacter; species Sedimentibacter sp. MB31-C6. The sequence continues at coordinate 2,912,516 of NZ_CP142396.1, read as the reverse complement.
GCTATTAATCCAAGTGTTATTGCAGAAACTATTGAACCAACATATGATTCAAATAAATCTGCTCCCATTCCTGCTACATCACCTACGTTATCACCTACGTTATCAGCTATAACTGCAGGATTTCTTGGATCATCTTCAGGAATTCCAGCTTCTACTTTACCAACTAAATCAGCTCCTACGTCAGCTGCCTTTGTATAGATACCACCGCCAACACGTGCAAATAATGCTATTGAAGAAGCACCTAAACTAAATCCTGTCAAGTAACTAGCTTCACCAAATACAATCCATAAAGCTCCAACTCCTAACAAGCCAAGACCAACAACTACCATTCCCATTACAGCACCACCTGAGAATGCTATTTCTAATGCTTTATTCATTCCTGATTCTCTTGCTGCATTAGCTGTTCTAACATTTGCTTTTGTAGCAACAGTCATTCCAAAATATCCAGCTAATGTTGAAAATATTGCTCCAACAGCAAAGGAAACAGCTGTTTGCCAGTTAATTCCAAATCCTAATATAAAAAATAATACGATTGCAAATATTGCTACTGACTTATATTCTCTTGTTAGAAAAGCCATTGCACCTTCATGAATGAATGAAGAAATTTCTTCCATTCTTTTAGTACCAGCATTTACTTTGTTAATGCTTACAGCTTTATAATAAGCATACAGCAATGCCAAAACTCCTACTATAGGAGCTATTATTAGTGTTCCCATTTAAATATTCCTCCATCGTTTAAAAAATTTAAAATTACATACTAATATATTCCAAAATACCATTAGGTTTTTTAGAATATAAAAATTATGATATATTATTATATCATTACCATTTTATAACAAATTATTACTAAATAGCTGTCAATATTAATGATGCAATTACAAAAATAATTGCTGAAACAGTTGTTGCTTTTTCTAACTTACCTTCAAAGCTTCTACTTTTATTTTTTCCCCAAATAGATTCAGCTCCACCAGCAATTTCTCCCATTCCCGCTGATTTACCAGATTGGAGTAATATACTTGCTATAAGTACTAAGCTTGCTATGATTAATATTATTCTAAAAAATACGTCCACTAGTCACACACCTCCTGTTACTATTTTCTCTGCATAACGGTTAGATTATATCACTAAATTTTTATGAAATCAATATATTTCATCAATAAACATTCAAAAATTAAGAATTTTAATAATATAAAAGAATTTAGATTATAACCTAAATTCTTTTATTAAATTATTTTATGTTATAAAATACTTCTAATCCATTATATTGAGCAGCTTCACCTAATAAATCTTCTAATCTCATTAATTGATTATATTTAGCTACTCGATCTATTCTAGAAGGAGCTCCAGTTTTAATTTGTCCTGCATTTACTGCTAAAACTAAATCAGAAATAGTAGTATCATCTGTCTCGCCAGAACGATGTGATACAACAGCAGTATAACCAGCTCTTTTAGCCATTTCTATTGCATCTAATGTTTCTGTTATAGTTCCAATTTGATTTAATTTTATCAATATTGAATTTGCAACCGAAAGGTTAATTCCTCTTTTAAGTCTTTCTGTATTAGTAACAAACAAGTCATCTCCAACTAGCTGAACTTTATTTCCCAATTTTTCTGTGAGCATTTTCCAGCCATCCCAATCTTCTTCATCCATTCCATCTTCAATAGAAATAATTGGATATTTATTAACTAAATCTACATAAAAATCTACTATTTCAGATTGTGTAAATTGTCTTCCTTCACCTTCTAAACTATACAATTTAGACTCTGAATTGTATAGTTCTGATGCTGCAACATCAAGGGCTAACATTACATCTTTACCTGGTACATAACCAGCCTTTTCTATTGCTTCTACTATAGTAGATAAAGCTTCTTCGTTAGAAGTAAGATTTGGAGCAAATCCTCCTTCATCACCTACTGCAGTATTTAGTCCCTTACCTTTCAATACATTTTTTAAGCTATGAAATATTTCAGTTCCCATTCTTAAAGCTTCTTTAAAGCAACATGCCCCTACCGGCATAACCATAAATTCTTGAATATCAACATTGTTATCTGCATGTTGCCCACCATTTAAAATATTCATCATTGGTACAGGAAGTGTTTTTCCATTGACACCACCTAAGTACTGATATAATGGTAACCCTAAAGTATTAGCTACTGCCTTAGCACATGCAATAGAAACACCTAGAATTGCATTTGCCCCTAGTTTACCTTTATTAGAAGTACCATCAAGATTAATTAACATTTTATCAATATTAACTTGTTCTAATGCATTTCTTCCAATTAATTCAGGAGCAATAATGTTATTTACATTATCAACGGCCTGTAAAACTCCTTTACCAAGATATCTTGATTTATCTCCATCTCTTAATTCTACAGCTTCAAAAGCTCCAGTAGATGCTCCTGATGGAACACCAGCTCTACCATAACCTCCGCTTTCTGTCCATACCTCTACTTCTACAGTAGGATTACCTCTTGAATCTAAAATTTCTCTTGCATATACATCTGATATAATAGTCATACTTACCTCCGTTATATAATTTTTAATGACTAATTAAACTTTCTCCAGTCATTTCAACTGGTTTTTCCAAACCCATAATATCCAACATAGTAGGTGCAATATCTGCTAAAATACCCTCTCTAAGTTTAAATTTCTTATGGTTTTGAACAACAATAAATGGTACCTTATTAGTTGAATGTGCTGTTAATTTTGATAGTTTTGTTGGCTCCAACATTTCTTCACAATTACCGTGATCTGCAGTTATTAATGCAGCACCGTCTATTCTAATAATATAATTTACAATTTCACCAAGACATTTATCCACTGTTTCTACTGCTTTTATAGCAGCTTCAATATCCCCTGTATGACCTACCATATCAGGATTTGCAAAATTAATAATCATTACTTGGTAAATACCCTTTTCTAATTCATCCATAATTAATTCTTTTAATTCAAAAGCACTCATTTCAGGTTTTAAATCATAAGTTGGTACAGACGGTGATGGAATCAATACTCTTACTTCATTTTTAAAGGGTTCTTCAATTTCTCCATTAAGGAAATATGTTACATGGGCGTATTTTTCAGTTTCAGCTGCCCTTAGCTGTTTTAGGCCTAAGTTGCTTAAATATTCTCCCAAAGTATTTTTAACAAAATGTGGTTTAAATGCAATTTCAACATTATTAATAGTTTTATCATATTGAGTCATACATATAAATTTTATATTGATTTTTTGTCTTTCAAAATGCTCAAAACTATCATCAACAAATGCCCTTGTTAACTGTCTTGCCCTATCAGGTCTAAAGTTAAAGAATATTATTGCATCATTGTCCTTAATTGTACCTAGGTCTCCATTTTCCTTTTTTACTAACAATGGTTTAATGAATTCATCTGTAACATTGCTTAAAAAAGAGCTTTTGATAGCTTCTAATGGATTTTCGAATTTTTCACCGGCACCTTTAGTTAATGCATTATAAGCTAATTCAACTCTATCCCATTGTCTATTTCTATCCATAGCATAGTATCTACCCATAATTGTTCCAATATGACCTATACCTATTTCTTTTATCTTTTTTTGTAGCTCTTTTATATAATTTGGACTACTTGTAGGACCAACATCTCGGCCATCTGTTATACAATGTATTTCTAATTCTTCTATACCACTATTCTTTGCTAATTCCATTAAACTATACAAATGTGTATTATGACTATGTACTCCACCATCAGATAATAGACCTATAACATGAAGAGTTGAATTATTTTCTTTAACATAATTAATTGCGCTATTTAAAGCTTCATTATCTTTAAATTCACCATCTTCTATTGACTTTGTTATTCGCGTGAAATCTTGATATACAATTCTTCCTGCACCTATATTCAGATGTCCTACCTCGGAATTTCCCATTTGTCCTTTAGGTAGACCTACGTCATATCCACTTGAGGACAGTAATGTATTAGGATATTTTTTAATTAACAAATCAAAATTAGGTGTTTTTGCTCTTGTTATTGCGTTTCCTTCATAATCAGGACCAATGCCCCAACCATCCAGAACAATCAATGCTGTTACTTTGTCCATATATTATTCCTACTTTCCTATCGTACATTATTGTGCGCTGTTAATTATTTTATAAAAATCTTCTGCTTTTAGACTTGCACCGCCAATCAAAGCTCCATCTATATCATTTTGACTCAATATTTCATTTGCATTATTTACTTTTACACTACCCCCATATTGAATAATCATATTTTGGGATACTAACTCACCATAAAGTTCTGAAACAGTTTTTCTTATAAAAGATGCCATTTCATTAGCTTGATTACTCGTTGCATTTTTACCTGTTCCTATAGCCCAAATAGGTTCATATGCAATAATAACCTTAGCACTATCTTTATCGTTTATATCATTAAAAGCATTAGTAATTTGATTTTTTATTATTGATTTTTCAATACCCGATTCTCTTTGTCCTAATGTTTCTCCCACACATAAAATTGGCTTGATGCCATATTTAAGAGCTGCTTTAAGCTTTTTATTAATTAAATCATCAGTTTCATTAAACAATTGTCTTCTCTCAGAATGCCCAATAATAACATATTCAACACCAATATCATGTAACATCATAGGCGATACTTCTCCTGTATAAGCCCCCTTTTCTTCAAAATGCATATTTTGTGCACCTAATTTTATAACTGAATCATTAATAGAATTCTTTATAGAAAATAAAGCTGTAAAAGGTGGGCAAATCAAAATTTCCACATTTTTATTAAAATTTTTTGTCAATTGAATCAAATTATCAACTAATTCCATGCTTTCAGTCATATTATTATTCATTTTCCAATTTCCAGCTATTAAAGGTGTTCTCATATTAATCTCCTTATTTTATTACTAACTGCATCTATTCCTGGCAATATTTGTCCTTCTAAAAATTCTAGAGAAGCGCCACCACCTGTTGAAATATGCGTAATTTTATCACCAATACCAATTTTTTCAACAGCTGCAGCACTATCTCCTCCACCTATTATCGAGATTGCTTTTTCATTTGAAGCAATACAATTTGCTATCGAATTTGTACCTTTAGCAAAGTTATCCATTTCAAAAACCCCTAAAGGTCCATTCCAAATAATAGTTTTAGAATTACGTATAACATCACAATATAAATCTATTGTTTTTTCACCTATATCAAGTCCCATAAAATCAATAGGAATACTATCTGATTCAACTATATAAAATTCTGTCTCATTTTTAAATTCCTTTGCTACAACTGTGTCAATAGGTAAATAAAGTTTAACATTTTTCTCAATTGCTTTATTGATTAATTTCTTAGCTAAATCTACTTTATCTTTTTCCAACATGGATTTACCAATTTCATAGCCCTGAGCTTTAATAAAAGTATAAGCCATTCCACCGCCTATTAAAATATTATCTGCTATGTTTAATAGATTTTCAATTACTGCTATTTTATCAGATACTTTTGCTCCTCCTAGAATAGCTGTTAATGGTCTTTTAGGATTTGCTAATGCATTTCCCATAATTTCAATTTCTTTTTCAACTAAGAACCCTACAGCTGATGGTAAATATGTACTTACACCAACATTTGAAGAATGAGCTCTATGAGCAGTTCCAAAGGCATCATTAACAAAAATGTCTCCAAGTGAAGATAATTCCATTGCTAATTTATCCCCATTTTTTGTTTCTTCTTTTCTAAAACGTGTGTTTTGGAGCAACATAACATCCCCTGGGTTCATTTTATCTGCATCTTCCTTAACCTTGTCATTAACTACTTCATCAGTTTCTTCAAAAATAACCTTTTTACCTAATAATTCGCATAATTTTTTTGATACAGGTAATAAAGAATATTTTGGATTAGGTTCACCTTTTGGTCTACCAAGATGAGAAATCAAAATTACTGATGCACCATTTTTTAATAAATAATTAATTGTAGGTAAAGAACTTACGATTCTTATATCGTCAGTGATATTTCCATCATTATCAAGAGGAACATTAAAATCACATCTAACCAATACCTTCTTGTTTCTCACATCAATATCTTTTAAAGTTTGTTTGTTCATGTAACCCTCCGATTCAATAATCGATGAGCTATAGCTGGATTACATAGCTATTGCTCATCAATCAAAATTAATTAATTTATTTCATTGAACCCCAATATTTAGCTGTTCTTATTAATTGGGATGTAAAGGACATTTCATTATCATACCAAGCTATAAGCTTAATTAATTGTTTCCCATCTGATTCAAGGACACTAGTAGATAATGAATCGAATACACAACCAAAATTACTTCCTATTACATCTCCTGAAACTATAGGATCTTCAGTATATCCTAAAGTTTCATTAGATGCTGCTTTTATAGCTGCATTAACTTCTTCTATAGTAACATTTTTCTTAAGCTCTACAACCAAATCAACGACAGAACCAGTTAATGTAGGAACTCTAAGAGCCATACCATCTAATTTACCCTTTAATTCAGGAAGTACTATTCCAACTGATTTTGCAGCACCTGTTGATGCAGGAATTATATTAGCTGCCGCTGCACGTCCTCTTCTTGATTCAATACCTTTTTTGTGGGAATTGTCATGAATATTTTGATCGTTTGTATAAGCATGTACAGTTGTCATCAATCCTTTTACTATACCAAATTCATTATTAATTGCTTGAGCTAAAGGAGCTAAACAATTAGTAGTACAAGAAGCTGCTGAAATAACTGTTTCATTTCCATCAAGAATATTATGATTAACATTGAATACTACAGTTTTTAAATCGCCTTTACCTGGTGCTGAAAGTAAAACTTTCTTTGCCCCTGCTTTTATATGAGCTTCTGCTTTATCTTTTTCGTTAAATTTTCCAGTACAATCAATAACTAAGTCAATTTTAAGATCCTTCCAATTACAATTTTCAGGTTCTCTAATTCTAGAAGTTATGATTTCTTTACCATCAACAATCAATTTGTCGTCCTTATGAGAAACTTTATCAATCATAAAATTTCCATGGGCTGTGTCATATTTTAGTAAATATGAAAGTGTTTTGGCATCTGAGTTAGTATTAATTGCTACTACCTCAAAGTCATCATCTAGAACCATCTTTCTAAGTGCTAATCTCCCAATTCTTCCAAATCCATTAATTGCTACTCTAATCATGTTATCCTCCTATAGATTATATATTTTATTATATCATAATTTCGGAAATTAATGAAATTTCCAATTTTAAATTATCTATAACTCTAAAATCTTTTTTGCAGCACTTTCATCTGTAACGAGAATATAGTCATTATAGAACTTCGAAACTGCATAAATTGCTTCTGCTTTAGAGCTGCCAGCAGCTACTCCAACAACATTGCTAATTTCTTTTAAATTTTCTAGTGTTATACCTACTGAATTTGTCTGCATTTTCATTTTTCCATTATAATCAAAATAATATCCAAATGCTTCTGCAACTAAATTATCTTTTTTAATCTTTTCAAAAACTGGTTTATCTGCTTTACGACGTACAGCCATATCATAAGCATTTCCTAATCCAAACACTAATAAGTTAATTTTCTTTATATCCGATAATACATCACTAATTATTCTATTATTTTTAAGAACATTAAGCTCATCAAAATCCAAATTATCAGGTATATGTAATAATTTATATTCAGAATTAATTTTTTTTGCCAATGTAGCTGCAATTGTATTAGACTGAATTTCTAAATCCTCACTTAAGCCTCCTCTAGCTGGCAAAACTAAAAGATTTCTTATTCCCTTTTTCTTTTTCATTTGTTTTACAACGCAAGCCATCGTAGTTCCACCGGTTATTCCAAGGACTGTATCGTTTTTTATATATTCAACAACAATTTCTGCAGCCTTTTTACCTAGGGCGTCAAAAGCAAAATTATCCTTTTCTACATTACCAGATACAACTGCAACTCTTCTAATTCCTAATTTTTCCTTTAATTTCAATTCAATTTCGGATAAATTCTTAATAGAATAAAAGGTGTTTTGAACTTCTGAAAGAGTTACTTTCCCTTCTTCAGTTAATTCTACTCCTGTAGATAAAATACGTACCAAGTCTAACTCTTTTAATTTATCAATTTCTGTTCGTATTGTTCTTTCTGTTGTCCCGATTTTTTTAGATATTGCTCTTCTGCCAATAGGATATGAAATACTTATAATTTTAAGAATCTCATATCTTGTCATAAAAGCATCTACAGTTTCAGGCACTATACGTCTTTGTATTTCAAGCATTTTATTAATTTTCATAATCACCTCCGGGCGTTTAGTGTCCCTGTTGTACGTTTTGCGTCCCTGTGTTTTTATTTTATCATATTTAATTTTTAATGCAATACCTTTTTGTTATTTTTTTGAAATTTTAGATTTATTTAATCTTATAAATATATAGATTTGCTTCGAAAGGATATGTGTTATACTTTATTTAAATAGGATGTGTTATTTATTTGATATGCAGAATTATAACATACTGATTATCTAATGTATAGTATTTTTTAAAAAAATACAAAAAATAAAAGGAATAGATTTTATCCCTTTTATTTTAATTATTTAATATAAATGACAAGCAATTTTATGTTTTATATTTGATTGCTCTATTGATTTCAATTTTGGTATTTCTTTATAGCAAATTGGTTTTGCATAATTACATCTTTCAACAAATCTACAACATTCTTTCGGATTAATTGGACTAGGAATTTCTCCCTTAAGTTTTATTCTTTCTTTAGTTTTCGACTTGTTTGGATCTGCTTCAGGAATGGCAGATAATAGAGCTTTAGTATATGGATGTAATGGATTTTTATATAGCTCATTTGCTTCTGCCTCTTCTGCTATTATACCAAGATACATTACTATTACTTTATCTGAAATATATTTTACAACACTTAAATCATGAGCTATAAATAAAAATGTCAGTCCTCTTTCTTTTTGTAGCTTCTTTAGCATATTTAAAACTTGTGCTTGTATAGATACATCTAGTGCTGAAATTGGCTCATCACATACTATAAATTTTGGATTTACAGATAATGCTCTTGCAATACCTATACGTTGTCTTTGTCCTCCAGAAAATTCATGTGGGAATCTAGACATATGATCTCTATTTAATCCAACCGTTTTTAATAAGTCTTCTATTTTTAGATCTAATTCTTTAACTGATATTTTTTCATGAAGTCTTATGCCTTCTCCTACAATATCTTTTACAGTCATTCTTGGATTCAAAGATGAATATGGATTTTGAAAAATCATTTGTGTATTTCTACAATACTCTAATTTTTCTTCTTTATTAGTTGCATTAAATATATCATTATCTTTATATAATATTTTTCCTTTAGTCGGATTATATAATTTTACAATACATCTACCAGTTGTGGATTTCCCACAACCTGATTCTCCTACTAATCCTACAGTTTCTCCTTCATAGATATTAAATGAAACATCATCCACTGCCATTAATGTTTCTTTTTTGCTAACTTGAAAATATTTACATAAATTCTTTACTTGTACTAGAGGTTTTCTTTCATTTGTCATTTAGTTCACCCCTCTTGATTGTTTTTTACATGGGAGTATTACATTCTTTGCGTATTCATGTTGCAACCAACACATTGTTGAATGTTCTTCTTTTATCAAATATTCTAGAGGCATTTTACTATAACAAATTTCCATTGCATAATCACATCTTGCCGCAAAGGGGCATCCTAAAGGTGGCGAAAACAAATCTGGAGGTGTTCCCTCTATAGGTTCTAGTTCTTCACTTTTTTCTATATCCAAACTTGCGATAGAACATAAAAGACCAGATGTATAGGGATGTTTTGTATTATAGAATATATCATCAACCATTCCTCTTTCTAAAATTTTCCCTCCATACATAACAAAAACTCTATCGCACATTTTTGCTATAACACCTAAATCATGAGTTATTAATATAATTGATGTTTTAAATTTTTTCTGTAAATCTTTCAACAAATCAAGTATTTGTGCTTCTATAGTAACATCTAAAGATGTTGTTGGCTCATCAGCTATAATAATACTTGGATTTCCTATGAGAGCTATTGCAATCATTACTCTTTGTTTCATTCCTCCACTTAGTTCATGAGGATACTGATTATATCTTCTCTCACCATCAGATATTCCAACTAACTTTAAAATTTCCAAAGCTTTTTCTTTTAATTCTTTTTTGTTATATAGTTTTCTTTGAACAAATATTTCTTCAATTTGTTTCCCTATTTTCATTGTAGGATTTAATGACGTCATTGGATCTTGAAATATAAATCCTATTTCTACGCCTCTAATCTTTCTCATTTCTTGTTCAGTCATTGTTATTATTTCTTTACCTTTATATTTAATTGAGCCTTCTTTAAAAAAACCTGGTGGTTCAGGATTGAGTTTTAATATACATTGAGCCGTTACACTTTTTCCACAACCTGATTCTCCCACTATACCAATAATCTCGCCCTCATTTATATCTAGACTTACTCCTCTAACTGATTTAACTATACCACCATAAGTATTAAAATAAAAATTCAAATCTTTAATTTCAAGTATCTTATCCATAATTTCACTTCCTTATTTATTCAGTACCTCTAAGTTTAGGATCTAATGCATCTCTCATCCCATCACCTAAAAGATTTAATGCCAGCATTGTAGTTGATATAAAAAATGATGGAATAAATAATTGATATGGATAAATCCTCAGCATTTTAATACCGGATTTTGCCAAAATACCCCAACTACATTCTGGAGGAGCTATACCAAGGCCGATATAACTTAAAAAAGCTTCATTGAATATTGCCTTTGGCACTGCCATAGTTAAATTTGTAATTATTAATCCCATTACATTTGGAATTATATGTTTAACAATAATAGAAATATTAGACACTCCAAGAACCTTTGCAGCTGCAACAAAATCCTGCTCTTTAAGCTTTAACATTTCTCCTCTTACAAATCTTGCCGTACCAATCCAACCAACTATTACCATTGCTATAATCAGTGAAGTAATACCTGGCCCTAATACAACCATAACTAGTATTGAAACTATTATATAAGGAATACCATACATTACATCTATTATTCTCATTAAAACTAAATCTAATGTTCCTCCATAGTAACCTGATATTCCACCTACCAATCCTCCTATAACTGTATTTAATATAGTAGAAATAAATCCTATTGCCAATGAGACTCTAGCACCTCTCCAAGTTCTAGTCCACAAATCTCTCCCAAGTTCGTCTGTACCAAACCAATGTTCTTTTGATATAGTTTGATTCATTCTTGATGAATCAATACCTGTATAATCGTATTTACTGATAATCGGACCAAAGATAGCTAAAATTATGTATAGTACTATCAATATCAAACCTGCGAAAGCAACTTTATTTTTCTTTATTCTTCTCCAAGTATCTTTCCAATAGGTAAGATTAGGTCTCGATATGGCTTCCATTTTCTCTATATTTTTACCGACAGTCTTAAATTGTGATTCTTCTATATTTTCATTTATATCGTAAATTTCCATATTTAGCCTACCTTCCTGATACTCTAATTCTTGGGTCTATTAATCCATACAAAATATCTACTATCATATTTGCTATTACTAAAAAAATCCCATAGAAAATTGTCATTCCTAATATAAGTGAATAATCAGCATTTTGTACACTTTGAACATAATATTTACCCATGCCAGGTATTGCAAATATAGACTCAATTACAAATGTACCTGTTAATACGGCAGCTACAGTTGGTCCTAAAACTGTAACTACAGGTAAAATGGAATTTCTAATTTGATGTTTATAGATTATTCTTAATCTAGAAATTCCTTTAGATTTAGCTGTTTTAATATAATCTTGCTGTACTACTTCTAACATACTAGCTCTCATAAGTCTTGATACCATAGCTAAAGTATAGAATCCTAGAGCTATTGAAGGTAGTATTGTATACTCTATACCCATGTATTGGGCAACTGGAAACAATCCCCATTTTATACCAAAAAAATACTGCAGCAAGGCGCCAATTATAAAATCAGGAACAGATGTACCTATAATGGCTATTATTATACAAATAAAATCTAGTGTCCTTCCTCTATTTAATGCAGCAATTATTCCAAAGACTAGTCCTAAAGCTATAGAAAATGATAGTGCTCTCATACCTAAATCAAAAGAATAGGGAAATGCATCAGCAATTATTTTATTAACAGATTGATTTACATATTTAATAGAATGTCCAAAATCACCTTGAGCAATATTTTTCATATAAGTAAAATACTGTACAATTAAAGGCTTATCAAAGCCATAATATCTTTCAAGATTTGCTCTTATTTCAGGTGTTAATTTTTCACTTACAAAAGGATCCCCTGGCATTAATCTTACTAAAATAAAAACTACTGTTGCTAATACCCATATTGTTATAAGTGAAATTCCTAACCTTTTTAATATATATTTTACCACTTTATCACCTCAAATTTTTAATAACAGTTTGAAGTTATTACGTAAGCAATTACTTCAAACTGTTTTAACAAGGGGGGGGTATTAAAGGATAATTAACTCTCTTGTTGAATTAGTTAAACTTTCGTTAGAATCTTGCATTATTAAAATTTGGTCTTCTATTCTTACTCCACCCCAATTTGGAATATAAATTCCAGGCTCAATTGTAATTACATTATTTCTCATTAATACTTCAGTAGAATTTGGGCCCATAAATGGTTTTTCATGAACAAATAATCCTATACCATGACCAATACCATTATAATGATATTCATAGTATTTTGTATCTTTTATTGCTTTTACAGAAGCATTATAAACATCAACAGCGGGAGTCCCAGCAATCATAGTTTTAGTTGCATCTTCTAACATTTTCTTTTCTAGTTCGTATACTTCTTTTTGCTCTGGTGTTGGTATTCCGACTATAACTGTTCTCGTCATATCAGATAAGTATCCATTGAAACCACAACCATAGTCCATAAGTACAAAATCTCCATATTCTATCGTTTTATTAGACGGAATCCCATGTAATAATGATGTTCTCTTTCCTGAAATTAATATATTTCCATATGGTTTTGTATCTGCACCTTCCATTACCATATAATGTGATAATTTAGATGCCAATTCTTTTTCTGTTATACCGACCCGTATATCCCTTATTATTTTATCAAAAGCACGATCAGCAATTTGACATGCAACTCTTAAGTTGTAAATTTCTTCTTTCGTTTTAATAGCTCTAAATTCTTCTACTATTCCAGTTATTGGAATTGCTTCTGCATTTATTCCTTCAGATAATTCTTTATACAAATTAAAACTTAACGAATCTCCTTCAAAGGCAAAGTTTTTAAGTTTTAACTTTTCTATTATATACCTTACTGCTGCAATAATGTTTTTTCCATAACTACGCCAATTGACAACATTATAGCTTGGACATTCTTGCTGCACCTGTTCAGTATATCTTGGATCAGTAATAAAAAACTTATCTTTTTCAGTTATTAATAAACAAGAATCGTCTCCTGTATATTTACTAATATATCTTACGTTTTGTGGTTTAGTAATAATAAAACCATCTATATTTCTTTTAGATAAAAAATTATGAACATTATTTATCATGTCTATATCTCCTTAATTTCATTAATAACTAATCATTATTAATGAAAAATAGTTCATTGTTATTTTAATACTAAATTCGCAAAAGATGATTCCATATTCAAGAAATCATCTTTTAACATTAAATAGTACTTAAAAAACTATTCTTCTATATCAGCATAAATATAGTCATAGTTTATACCAACAAAATAAGTCTCAAAACCCTTAACCTTAGGATTAACAAGCATAGCATTTCTTCTCAATTGAAGTGGTACAATAGCTCCGTCTTCTAATAAAGTTTTTTCAGCATTAAATAATGCATCCATCCTTTCTTGAGGATTAGTATTACTTAAAGCTTCTTTAATATATCCATCATATATTTCACTACTATATGAGCCGTGATTATATGGAGAATCTGTAGGCCATAATTCCAAATATGACATAGGGTCAGGATAATCAGGTACCCATCCTGTTACTACCATTTCAAATTCATGATCAGATTCCATTTGTAATCTCTGTTTATATGGAACCTGTCTTATATTTACCTTAATTCCTAAAGCAGTTTGTATTTGGTTTTGCAATACTTCAGCTTCTATTCTTGTACGCTCCTGATCAGTAGTTAATAATTCAACTTCAATATCAGAGGGATTAGTTGCTCCAAGTTCTATCATAGCCTTTGATAAATGTTCCTTGGCTAAATCTATATCTCCTTTAACAGGAAATGCTTCATAAGGATATTCTTCTCCATATTCTCCATTAACTCCATTAACTTGAGGTAAAACATACCTAGTATTTGGTAGATACATATTTTGTGTAGTTAAAAGTATGTAATCTTCTCTATTAAGAGAATAATTTATAGCCAATCTTAAATCTTTATTACTAAGTTCACTACTTCCATCCATATTAAGTTTTATGAAGTCGTTTGCACCATCAAAGTAGTATTCTACTTTATCTTCATAATTTGCCAAGACTTCTGCAGGAATATTAACTTGATCCAATTCTCCTTGTTCAAACATTGCTACTGCTGTCATTGGATCAGCAACAGTTAATATATGAACTTCATCTAATTTAATTGCTTCAGCATTCCAATAATTCGGATTCTTTTCAAGTATTATTCTATCCTCGTGTTTCCAATCCTTTACAATGAATGGACCACTATATACATTTTTTTCAGCATCTGCAGAAAAGTCTTTACCATATTGTTCTACAATATCCTGTCTCACAGGACACAATTGAGACATTGAAAGCATACTTAAAAAATATCCTGTTGGATTATTAAGTTCAATAGTTAAAGTCTTTTCATCAATTGCATTAACACCTAGTTCCTCTACAGGCATATTTCCTGCGTTTATATCCCCTGCATTTTTTATTAGTGAAGTGACTAAAAACGAATAATCACTTGCTGTTTCAGGGTCCACAAGCCTTCTTAATGCATACTCATAATCCTGTGCTTTTATCTCTACACCATCACTCCATTGAGCATCTCTTAAATAAAATGTATATATTTTCCCATCTTCTGAAATTTCATAATCCTTAGCCATACCAGGTTGTATTTCACCAACATGATTTCTCATTAAACCTTCATAAATATGAAAACCAACTGTAGAACTTGGAATCGAATTCATTAACTGCGGGTCTAACGTTGGTGCATCTGCAATCAATGAATATCTAAGTATTTTCTTTTCTGTTGTTTCAGACTCATTTACATCGGTTGTTACTTCTTCTTCGTCAATAGGTGCTACATTGTCACTTTGACCAGGGGTTGTACATGATGTCAATAAAAAAATCATAACCATAGTAAGCAATAACGTTTTCCTTAGTTTCATAATATACACCTCATAATTTTTTTTATTAAATATATGCAACTTTAATGCCATATATGCTATTTACCTAATTTTAAAAAATACTTTCTATTTGCATGTATAGGATAAATCAATAATTTCTATTTACTTTAAAATGATTTTTATTATATATTTGTTTCTATTTTTTTTATATTTTTTATATCCTTCTAATATTTTATATACAACTGTAATATTTTTCGTCAATAATGTGTAAAAAAAATCATCACATAAAGTAAATGTGATGATTTTTAATACCTTCTTCTTAAAGACGATGAAGGTATTCTCATTTCGTCTCTGTATTTTGCAACTGTTCTTCTCGATATATTTACACCATCTTCATTTAATATATCAGATATTTTCTGATCACTTAATGGTTTTTTAGAGTTTTCTTTTTCAATTAAATTCTTTATTTTAGTTTTTACACTTGTTGAGGATACACTACCACCTGATTCATCATTTAAACTGCTAGAAAAAAAGTATTTAAGTTCAAATAATCCTCTAGGTGTTTGTACATATTTACCGTTTGTAGCTCTACTTACTGTAGATTCATGTATTCCTATTTCATCAGCAACATCTTTTAAGACAAGAGGTTTTAACTCTGTTTTTCCTTCATCAAAAAATTTTCTTTGAAATTTTAGAATGGATTCTACAACTTTATAAAGCGTCATCTTTCTTTGTTCAATGCTTTTAATTAACCACATAGAAGAATTAAGCTTATCTGTTAAAAACTTATTTGCTTCTTTGTTATCCAAATTATTAATCATATCTTTATAATAACTGCTTATTGTTAGCATTGGTAAATTATTATCGTTTACAATAATAATATATTCATCACCTATTTTTTCAATAGTAACATCAGGTACTATATACCTTATATTATCACTGTCTACAATGAATCCTCTAGATGGTTTAGGTTCAAGTATTTTTATTATGTCACAGATATTTTGCACTCTATTAATCGTAATATGAAGTTCCTTGGCAATCTTTTGGATTTTGTTAGTTGCAACATCTTCCAAATAATCTTCAACAATTATATATGCATTTTTATCTTTTATTCCTTTTTCTTTCATCTGTATTTTTAAACATTCACTTAAACTTCTAGCTCCAACTCCAACTGGGTCAAAGGTTTGTATCAATCTTAAGATTCTTTCAATCTCTACAATATCCTCATTTAACAATAGGCTAATATCTTGTAATGAACATCCAAGATAACCTTTGCTATCCAGGGACTCAATTATGAATTCTCCTATTCTTTTTTCTTTTTGAGTTTTGACAGATACACCTATTTGAACCATTAAATGATCCTTCAGAGTCATTTTTTTGGATGTATAACTTTCAAAGGTTTGTTTATACTCTGATTCAATTACATTGCCATATGCCTTATAACTTATATCATCATATTTTTCAAGTACATCCTTCCAATCAATTTCTTCCTTTGTTTCATTTTTTTCAAAATCATTAGTAATTTCTTCACTAGAATTAGAATCATTATTCTTATCAGCAGTTTCAAGAAACGGATTTACTTCTAACTGTTTATTAATAAACTCTGACAATTCTACATTATTAAATTGTAAAATTTGAATGGCTTGTCTCAATTCTGGTGTCATTATAAGCTTTTGAGTCTGTGAAAGATTCAGTTCAAATCCCATTTTCATAATATCACTCCCTGCTATATATATTATACCAAATTATATTAATTTTTCAACATAATAATGAATTCTTATTAAGAATTATAATAAAAAACATAAGTTTTTGGCATTAATTAGTAAACAAAAACCCTTTAAGTAATGAAACTCTCTGATAAACGTAGTGACGAATTATATGCGTCCCTCATTTCAGATAGAAATTAAAAATTTCTTCTACAAAAAAAGAAATTCTCCACAACTTTTTTATCAGTTTTAAAGAATTTCTTTAATTTATTATATCATCATAATACTATCAATGTACTTTTAACAATCAGTCTGTTCTTTAGCAATGTATTCTGCTTTTGAAAGAATTTTTATAGCTTCATTTGTTTTTTCTTCATTAACTAAAATTATAGGTCCTGTACAACCCATTCCACTTTCAGCATAAATGCCTTCTTTCCAAAGTAATTTTACTGCATCTTCAAGATCCATTATTTCAATTCCAGAAATTTGAAAGGTAACAACTTCTTTACTAGGTGCTTTTATTTCTTCAACTTCTGACTTTTTACTAGACTTTAATCCACTTAATATATCTTTCAAACCTGCATTATTAGCTTTATTAAATTCGTTTTTAGCTATTTCAATACAATTTCCTTTAACAAGTTTCGCTGCAAATTTTATTGCACCTTCAATTAAAGGAGCTCCTGACGCTCTGGAAATTATTAAAATTAATTTTTTAAAGTTTTCTCCTATACCTGGTCCATAACCATAGCCTAAGGATTCATAATTACCACCAGTAGTATATGAAGAGAAAATTTTAATCATAAGATTACCTGTCAATGAATCCATAACCATAACATCTGCCGAACCCATAAGTAAGTCATTCCCGCGCATAACAGATCCTCCATCAGATCTTTGAGATGACGCAAAATTAATATCGTAACCTTGACTTTGAAGCTTTTTCAAAGCAATTTCTGTTTGTCTAGCCCCATCTACATTTAAAATGCCTACAGTTGGATTTTTAATACCACAAGCCTTAGCAGTTATAATACCATAAATTGCATTTTTTACCATTCCTTCAACTTTATCCGTTGAGGAAGTTCCTGTAGTTGTAGCAATAAACATTTCTTTTCCCTTTCCAGGGGTAATTACTTTACCTACTGTTGAAACCCCAATTGGAAATGGATAATGCATAGTAACTGCAGCATCTATTTTTTTAGATTCTAGTAACAAATCCATTCTTTTATGTGCTTCGGCTTCAGATTTTACTATAGATGATTCAATGCCATCTATATCCTTTGTTCCTATAACAATCGTTTCAATAGAACTTTTACTTGCATTTAATGCTGCTTCAATAATATTATCTTCACCGTGTTCGCTTCCTATAGCTGTTATTCCAATACGTGGCTTTTGTCCATATTCGCCACTTATTAATGTGTCTGCCAATTGATTAAATACTTTACCTATTATTTGATTTACTTGTTTTTCAGACATTTCTTCACTCCTATTCAGTTAGTAGATTTGAAGCGAAATTTTTTAATGCTTGTGCAATTAATTCTTTTATTTTATCTTCAGAAACAGAAGTTTGTTCTTCTTCTTTTCCTTTGTTTGCTTCAATAATAAAGGAAACACCGTCAAATAAATTTGTCATTCTGCCTAGGAACAAACTACCTTTTCCAACTATCATAGCATTCTTAATTTTACCATCTAGTATATCTTGTCTTCCAAATCCTATATATGGTACTCCTGATGGGATATGTCCCTGAGTTGGTGCCCAGCCTATCATCCCATGCTTTTTAGTAAAATCAATTAATTCCTTTTTCTCTATGTCACCTCTTTTTACTGCCAAAGCTCCAATCATTTTATAGTTTGCTAAAGGAACATCTCCTGCTCCAGCAGGTTTTGTAATGTCAGGATTTTGCATTTCAACTGAATATTTATCTACATCAGTAATTTTCATTCCAGCCTTATCTAAAGATGATACTAAAGAAGTAATAACTGCTTGAGGAGAAGAACCAGTACCTACACAATGTTTTCCTATAAAATCTAACCTTATTTCTGGATTGATACCATCATTTTCGCTTATTAAAATAGAAAAACCACCTAGAACATCTTCAAGTATTGGAAGTCCCTTTTTAATATGATCTTTACCATTCATACCTAGTTTTGCAGTAGAGCCTCCTGCTGAAACAATTACATTCTTATATGCTCCAGCTTTTACAAGGGCAGCAGCTTCAATTAGTGCATGAGCTGGACCTGCACAAAAACCTCTTACATCAGAACCAGTAGCATTTGTTAGCCCTGCAACCTCTGCACATGCTTTTGCAAAATTACCTCCACCTCTTTGATTCATGTCACCACAAGCTTCTTCACAACAATCAATAACATAATCAATTTCTTCTCTATTAATATTATGTTTAGCTATTAAATTCAAAATAGATAGAACATTTGAAGCCTTAGAAACCAAATTTTCTAACATAACATGAGCACTTAGGTTAACATCAATATCATGTGCTCTTTTTACACATCCAATTAATTTACTATTATTATATATAGGTTCTGAATGCTCTTCAGAAACTAATTTTTCAATTATTTCAGCATCATCACCATCTTTTAATCTTCCTAATAAATTTTCATCTATTAATGGATGCTTTGATAGTTTTTCTCTAGTAAGTTGAACAAATTCTTTTTCAAGTTTCACAAGATCAAATACATCACACATTTGCATTAAACAGATAAATTCATCTTGGGGCATTATCTCCCCATACTTTCCAAACCTATCAGCATTTTCTATTGATTTGTCATACCATGGCAATTCATAATTTGCTAAATCATCAGGTGTAATATTACCTATATAAGCTTGATTTGGTGGATATTTTACTACTTGCTCATAATTTCTTATGTGATTTTTAATTTCTTTTAAATACTCTGAATTTGGGTTAACAGTTCTTTCAGTAGTTTGTGTTGTACCATTATGTAAAACCATATCAGGTACAAAGGCTAAAATATAACTAGCTCCTTTTATTACACTGTTCATAATTACCTCCTTAGTGCTATTAACTATTTAAAATACAAAGTATAAAGTTTAATCAGTTTATTTAAACTTTAAACTTTATACTTTAAATTAAGTTTGAAAATTTGCTTCGCAGTAGCTGCGAAGCAATTATTACATCACACTGCTTACGAGTTTAAGGATATCGCATCTGGGAAGGGGATATCCTTATATCTCGTAAAAATATTCTAAAAATTTATTATTCATATTATAAATATTTACAATAATCTTCTCTAATTGGTTTCATTTCATCTACTATGTCATCAACATCTAATACCATTTCCATCATGCTGATTTGTTCATCATAAATAGATTCGTCAACTTCTTCTTTTACTTCTGGTTCACAAACGTGAAATACACTGAGTCCTAACTGAACTCCTGTCAATGGACCTGCATAAGTAGGGTCACCATTTGTAACAGTTTCAGCTGCTAAGCCTGAAGCTTCACCTTCAGCTGCACCAAGTACAACTACTATGTTTTCAGCACCGTACTTTTCTGTTAACTCTTTAACCCTTTTCTGATTTTCCAAATCCATTGCTCCTGCGGCAGTTCAGACAAAACATTCAGTAGATGAAAAAACTACTTCTGCTCCAGCACTTTTTACACATTCTTCAATGGCTGGTCCTGGAATCCCATCTCTGTCGCCTATTATAATTACTTTCTTATCTTTTAATAAGCTCATAGTTAAACCTCCTATTATTTTTTGTTAATTGTCTGTTTAAATATATTTATTTATCATTGCTTCTATATTTTCTGGAGTAGCATCTTCTTTTACTAATTCTTCTACTTTTTCTCCGTCTTTATAGATTGCAATAACAGGCAAACCTAATACTTTTTGTCCTATAGCAACTCTTCTAGCCTTAGTAGTATTTAATTTCATAAATTTAATTTTATCACCATATTTTTCAGAAAACTCTATTACATGTGGCATTAAAGATTGACAAGGAGCACAACCATCACCATAAAAATCTACTAATATATAACCTTCTCCTTGTAATACCTCAGGCTCAAAGGTTTTTTTATCTAACTCTAACATAATTTACCTCCTACTATTGCTCCAAGTATTTTTCTGCTTGAACAGCTGCTATTGCTCCGTCAGCTGCTGCAGTAACAACCTGTCTTAAACTTTTTACTCTTATATCTCCAGCTGCATACACACCTTCAATATTGGTATTCATATTTTCATCAGTAACAATGTAACCTTTTTGAAGTTCAAGCATATCCTCAAATATTTTTGTTTTCGGAACATATCCTATAAATACAAAAATACCAAATGTACCATCATCTTCATCTGCTTTAACCTCAGTTAATTCACCAGTTTTTACATTCTCAATAATCATTGTATCAACAATTCCGTCGCCTTTAATTTCTTTAACAACTGAATCCCAGATAAAATCAATTTTTGGATTTGCTTTTGCTTTATCTTGAATAGATTTTGCTGCTCTCAATTCATTTCTTCTGTGAATTATAGATACTTTTCTCGCAAATTTGGTTAAGTATAATGCTTCCTCAACTGCTGTATCGCCACCGCCTACTACATATACTTCAAAATCCTCAAAAAAGGCTCCATCACAAGTTGCACAATAAGAAACTCCCTTTCCAGTAAAAGTTTTTTCTCCTGGACAACCTATCGGTCTTGAAGTTGCTCCAGTAGCAACTATAACTGTTTTTCCTAAATACTCACCTTTTTTGCCTTTAAGCACCTTTTCTTTGCCTTCAAGATTAACTTCTATTATTTCATCATAAACCTTCTCTGCACCAAAATGCTTTGCCTGTTCAGCCATTCTATCAACCAAAGTAGGGCCTGATTCACCTTCTAAGCAACCTGGATAGTTTTCTACTTCAGATGTGAGAACTATTTGTCCTCCATCCTTTTCCTTTTCAATAATTAATGTACTTAATCTTGCTCTTCCTGCATAAATACCTGCTGATAATCCTGCAGGTCCAGCTCCAATTATTATAACATCATATACTTTGCTCATTTCACACCTCTTTTCTCTGTAATGTCATGGGTCAAATCTTACTATACTAACTATAATATAGTCTGTCATTCTGAGAGCAAAGCTCGAAGGATCTCAATGAGATCCTTTAACTAACTCTCAAAAACTGTTTGTTCTGTTATTTCAGTTTCTAAAGCTCTTAATGCTCTTCCAACTAAATTCCTTCTTATATCTCTTTCTTCTTCAATTGTCAAAGAAGGATTCCCTAATGGATGTGGAATTGCAATTGTTGGAACTATCCGGTTCGCACCAACTGTTAGCGAAATAGGAACTACAGTACACATATGAACAACAGGAATTCCCGCTCTTTCAATTTCTTTTACCATCGTTGCGCCGCAACGTGTACAGGTACCTCAGGTTGAAGTAAGTATAACTGCATCTACTTTATCAGCCTTCAATTCTTTACCAATTTCTTCAGCAAAGCCTTTAGCACTTTTAACTGCAGTACCATTACCAACTGTTGTATAATAATATCTATATAAACTACCTATTTTACCTTCTTTTTCAAATTCTCTTAATATATCTACTGGTAATACTCTGTCAGCATCTAAATTAGCATAAACAGGGTCATATCCACCATGTGCAGTTTCAAATGTTTCTTCTGTTAAATCTTGCACTCCATCAATATCGTACTTACCATACTTAGATGCACTAGATGATTCAATATGATCTGGATTTCCCTTTGGTACTATACCACCAGAAGTAACTAATGCTATTTTAGCTTTTGATATATCCTTAACAGCAGGATTTGCTTCTACTCTATCAAAATCAGGCATTGGATATTCTGTAACAAAATCTTTTCCATTTAATTTATTAATAAGCATTTTTACTGCTCTTTTTGAACCTCTTTCTTTTTCAAAGAAATTTTTTCTTATTCCATTTGGAATATAACTTTCTTCAAATGAAGATCCTATTTTTTCTTTTTTGGCTAATTTTAATGCTAATGGAGCCATTTTTTTAACAGCATCTCTCATACCAGCAGCTGAATTTTTTGTAGAAACTATGTATAAACTGTTTTTAAACATATCTACACCAGGATTTTCTATATACATACCTGTAATTACTGGTATACCTAATTCATCATTAACTGCTTTGGCTATAGTGCCACAAGCAACACCATATCTACCTGCATTGAATGCTGGTCCTGCAATAAATAAATCAGGATTATATTTTCTTACCATTTCTAATATAGCACTCTTTGCTTCTTCAAGATTTTCATTAAAATATGAATCACCACAAACTATTGTTGCAACAATTTCTGCTTCATCCTTAAAAGCTTGTTTAAAAGCTAACCCAGGGCCTACAATACCTTCTCTTACTTCAGCAGGAATGTGAGCCATTTCTTCTCCACCAACATTAGCAAAGAATTGATTTATATAATGAACAACTTTTATCATTATTTTTCCTCCCTTCCTTATCTCGCACTTAGTTTATTGAAGCCCATTTCATTAGTCGCACCTGTTATAACCTGAAGTTCTGCTGTAATACTACCATCAGCATGTAAACTTCCATCGAAACCACCAGCAATAACATTAGCAACTTCTGGATATCCGATTATCTTGTCTAAAGCTGGAAGTTCAATTACTTCATTTGCATTTCCACCAGTTACAACTGCATTAGCACTTATATCTGCATCTGCTAATGATTGAGATGAACCATCCCTACCAGCATATTCATCTGTTATAATAACAGTTTTAACACCTTTAGCTTCTATTTTCTTACAATTCATAATTAAGTCTGTATCTGGATTACCAAACCCTTCTTGTGAAATAATTACTCCATCTAAGCCTAATAGTTCTGCAAATTTAGCACTCCAGTTAGAAGATCTTTCTTTATCTGCAAGATATACATTCTCATTTGTAATAATAACACCTACAAAGTTCAATGTTTTTCCATGTTCTGCAAATAAGTCATGAATAACAGGATTATTTAAATGGTGATATGTAGTATTTTTATCACAAGCTGATACACAGTTACCGCTTACTATAGCACCATCCATTATTTCAGTAGGATATATCATTGTAGTTAATGATTGTTTAGCATCAACCCCATATACATAAGTATCATGTAATAATCCTTGACTTTGTAACATTAAAACATAACCTACTCTAGGAAGTTCTGGATATAATTTAATTCCTTCTGTAATAGTAGGTGTCTCAAATGTTTCAGATTCATCTGGTACAATATTTCTTGCTAATTCCCCTAGATACAATGCTACTTTATAGCCAGCAAATCTAAGGGCTTTTTCATGCTCATGCTGTTTTAAGCCATCAACTGGTTCACAAGCTAAAACTAAATTATTTAACTTAGAAAATGGTGTATATTCTGATCCGGGACCAGTCATATCAATAATACCTTCTTGAAAACCTACAATTTTTCCTGTTGTAACAACTGCTGCACCCTTTAAAACATTTGTTTTTCCAGAACCTACAGTTTCTACTTTGTTAACCATACCAGGGAAAATCCCTCCAGGTCCTTCAACTTTAACTCTTGGCTCGATAACATCTTTAACAGGCATTATACGAATGCTGTCACCTGGTTTTGCAAGCTCCACCTCTGCAGACTTAAAGTTTTGGTCTTCTAGAATTAATGCTTTAACTTCTTCTTTGTTAACAAACAGTGTTCCGTTTTCAACTTTGGATTCTTCAGAAAACTGAATATCCTTAATTAAAATGTAGCCTAATTCTAATTTCAAAATTATTCACCTCCGTTTAAAATAAGAAACAAATATTACTATATATTTAATGCGCTTTGAAGCACAGTTAAATCAATCAACTTAAAATCATTATCAATTCTTTCACTTATGTAGTTAATTTTATCCTTATTAAACTTATCATATGTCATAATAGAATTTTCAATAATTATAATTGAATCAAAATTATTATTTCTTTTATTATCAGATATTATTATAGATTTATACGGTGTTTCATTAGGTTTTACACTACTTGACAATGGATGGGTAAGCAACTCATATCCTTCATGTATTTTATTTCTTGTCGCTATTAAGACATCTCTAAAATTGCCATCAATAAAAATGACATCATACGCATCCATATATTTGTTGTAAACCATTTCATTATTAGTTATTATCATTTTTCTCACCTTTAATATACCCATATTTAAATAAATAAAACTTATAAAATAATATTTTACGGAGTAAAAAAGCAGAAAGCATATTAAAAATAATTGCCTTCTGCTCTGTTTTTAACCTGAGAGATTCTTCTTAATAGAATTGCCCCTTCGGTGCTACGCTTTCCAGAGATTTGTCAGTTTACGGTCCTTTTGCCTGAGATCATCATAAATAATATGGCTAATATTATTTACTTACTCCTTCGGCGCTGTTAAATTCATAACAGACTCTCCCGCTAAACGTCATCCAATCTATTCTGTTAATTATATTATATATAATAAATTATAATAATACAAGTACTATTTATAATTATTTTTTAATTTTCTATTGATACCTTCCATTATTGAAATTGCAATATTAGATGAATGATCGCCTATTCTTTCAAGGTTTCCTATAGTATCTAAAAATATAACTCCAGAATTAGGCTCACAAATAAAGTCATTCAGACGCTCAATGTGATTTTTCCTTAAATTCTTGTACATTATGTCAATTTCTTTATCATTTATTACTACTTCGTCACATTTATCGCAATCTAAAGTTCTTAATGCATTTAATGATAATATGAAAACTTTTTTTGTTAAGTCAAACATTTTTATTACTTCTTTATTTGCATCTTCTGAAAAAGAAACATCATTCTCTATTCTATACAAAGCAAGTTCACCAATATTGTCTGCATGATCTCCAACCCTTTCTATATCATTAATAGCATTCATTAAAGTAACTACTTTGTCTTTTTCATAATCTGTAAGAGCTACTTTATCAAGTTTGACTAAATATTTTAGTATTGTTTTATTCAATGCATTTACTTTCTTTTCTATTTCAAAAGTTTTGTAAGCTAAATCTTCATCATTTTTCATAAAAGCATCTATCGATGTATCAAATTCTTTTAATGCTATGTTACCTAAATGCAAAACTTCCTTTGAAGCTTGTGTTAAAGCAATTTGTGGAGTTGCAAGTATTCTCTCATCAATATACTTTGTAATATGCTCTTCGTCATCGTCCCCGCCTTTAATAATATATTCTGAAGCTTTAACCAACAACCCAGAAAAGGGAAATAAAATTATTACATTAATAATATTAAATAATATATGTCCAGTAGCAATTTGTTTAGTTATATCAACTGGTGCTACTTCATAAACAACCCATTCAACTGGATTCTTTAAAAAAATCAAAAATAGTAAAGTTCCCATAACATTAAATAATAAATGTACCACAGCAGCTTTTTTAGCAGTTTTGTTTGCTCCTATACTTGATAACATTGCAGTTACACAAGTCCCCATATTTTGACCGAAAATAACTGGATATGCAATATCAAAGGTAATAACACCAGTAGATGCAAGAGCTATTAAAAGACCGGTTGTGGCACTACTGCTTTGTAATATTGCAGTCATTATAAAACCAACAAATATACCTAAGACGGGATTTTTGAATTCTGTCATTAATTTTGTAAATTGAGGATTGGATTCTAATGGTTCCATTGCAGTTTTCATAATATTCATTCCAATAAATAAAATACCAAAACCTATTATTACATCAGCTATACTTTTTATTTTTTTCTTTTCAGCAGTAAAATGCAAAAGCACTCCAATACCGACTAAAAATGTAGCTAACTTTGTAATATTTAGTGATACAATAAAAGCAGTTACAGTTGTACCAATATTTGCTCCCATTATAATTCCAACTGCTTGATTTAAATTCATTAATCCTGCATTAACAAAACCTACTACCATAACTGTAGTAGCACTACTGCTTTGTATTACAGCTGTAACCAATGCTCCTACTAGTACACCCATTACTTTATTTTTAGTTAAAGCCGCTAAAATACTTTTCATTTTATTACCTGCAGCTTTTTGAAGACCATCTCCCATATAATTCATACCAAACAAAAATAGGCCTAATCCACCTATTAAACTTATAGCAATATCCATATCTCCTCCATTTTACACTAAATTTGGGAAGCTTAATTGTCTTAAAGCTTCATACATCACTATATTTACAGAGTTAGCTAGATTCAGCGACCTAGCGTGTTCATTTTCAATCATAGGAATTTTAATTCTAGTATTAATAAAATGTTGATGTATATATTCAGGCAAGCCTGCTGTTTCTTTTCCAAATATAATGTAACAATTATCAGTATAATTTACATCAGTATAAATTCTACTTTCCTTTGTTGTAGCTATAAAGATTATTTCATCTCCAGTTTTTTTAATAAAATCTTGGAAATCATCATAATAAGTTATATTAACCAAATCCCAGTAATCAAGCCCAGCTCTTTTTAAATACTTGTCCTTTACGGAAAAACCCAAAGGTTTAATTAAATGAAGATTTGAACCAGTAGCAGCACAAGTTCTGGCTATATTTCCTGTATTTTGAGGTATTTCTGGTTCAAACAAAACTATATTTAAAGACATTATTAACTCCTATATTATGTTTTTCGACAATGTGATTATATCATCCTTTATTAATATTATAAAGAGATAATTTTTTTCCAAATTATTCATATTTCTTTTTTGATATTCTTATAATAATTACATATTGCCGATATTGAGCATTCATTGCATTTAGGCTTTCGTGCAATGCAAGTTTCTCTACCATGAGTTATCAATAGATGATGCATCAAATGCCATTTCTTTTTAGCAAGTTTGCTCATCAATTCTTCAGAAACCTTATCAGCGTTATTTTCTTTTGCTATACCTAAACGTCTTGTTACTCTAAAAACATGAGTATCAACCGGAAAAGCAGGGATATTATATGCTTCTACTAAAACAACACTTGCAGTTTTTCGCCCCACACCTGATAGAGACATTAAATCTTCCATATTTTTTGGAACTTCACCATTAAATTTTTCTTTTAATTCCCTACACATATTATATATATTATTAGCCTTATTTTTATATAAACCTATCTTTTTTATACTAATTTCAATTTCCTCTTTAGACAATGTTAAAAAACTATCTAAATCAGGGTATTGCTTGTATAATTCCATAGTAACCTTATTCACGCTTTTATCCGTTGCTTGAGCACTTAAAATTGTTGATACAAGTAATTGAAAAGGTGATTTATAATCAAGACCACATTTTGCGTAAGGATATGACTCTTTCAAAAGATTATAAACCTTGTCAGCCTTTCTCATAAAATTACAATACCTCCTTGAAATTACTTATTATCTCAACTCTTTCATCATTATCAATAAATTCAATAACTTTTGAAATTGAAGATTCGCAAATTGATTTTTTATTAGATACAACTGCAACACCTAATAATGATCTATTCCACAATTCATGATAATCAATTTCTGCTATTGAAACATTAAATCTAGATTTTATCCTTTCTATAATACTTTTAATAACATGTCTCTTTTCTTTTAGAGAATTTGATTCAAATATTAAAAGCTCTATTTCACATGTGCCTACAATCATGAAATTCCTCCATTAATTTAATGTATTCTTTCTTTACTTTGCCTTTTTCATTCTTAAGATTTTCATTTAATATGTCTTTAGCCTTTTGTTTATTTAGTACTAGTAATGACCACGCTGAATAAATTCTAATCATTTCAGAAGGACTTTTTAATTCATCTTTTACTTTATCAAACAAAGAATGTAATTTAAGATTAGCTATAGAAATTATTGCATTTCTTTTCCAAACATTTTTACCTCTCCAACTTCCTGACAATCTGCCATACTTTTTAATAAATTCATTGTTACTCATATTCATTAGCTCTATTAAATCTACAGTTAAATCATCGTAATTGTTTACTGATTCTAATTGGAGTATTTTTTTATTTTTAGGACATACAATTTGACAAACATCACAACCATAAATTTGGTTTTTCATGTTTTTTCTATATTCAATGGGAATATATTTTTTCGTTTGAGTTAAATAAGAGACACATTTACTTGAATTTATACCCCCAGTGCTTAGTATCGCATTGTTTGGGCAGCTTTTAATACATAAGTTACAATTCTCACATACATCTTGTTCATTTATTATTTTATCATCTTCTAAATTCAAATCTGTTAACAAATATCCTAGATGAATAAAAGAACCCAATTCTTTATTAATAAGCAAACTATTTTTACCATAATTTCCAATACCAGCATTTCTACATATTTCTCTATCCAATAGTGGTGAAGTATCTACACAAATCTTATAATTAAATTCAATATACTCTTTTATTTTTTGAGCTAAATCATTTAAAATTCGATTTATTTTTATATGATAATCTTCACCAAAGGAAACAACACTTATTAAACCTTTGTCAATCGGATTCCCTTTTTTATATCCCTTTGCATATGGAATTCCTATTGCTATTATACTTTTACAATTAGGAAAAACATTCCTCACATCAAGCCTTTTTTCTATATTCTGTTCTTCAAGTTCATTATCATATCCTCTATTAGATCTTTTATAAAGGAAATCCTTTAAATATCCGTAATCCAATGTTGTTGTAATTCCGATTAGTTCAATATCCAATTCTTTCGCTATATCCAATATAATTTGTTTCATAATCTTTTTCCTTAATATATACTTTAAACATAATATATCATAATTAAATAATAGATTAAAGTCTTAAAAATAAAAAAACGCCCTGAAGGCGTTTTTTTATTTTCTTACTGCTTCTGCTCCCTTTAATAGTGCTTCTTTATTCAAAGGAACCAGATGAGATTTATTTTCTCCAAATACTTTAACAAATGCATTTAATACTGATTCTACTTCTACTACTTTAGTGAGTTCTAGATATGCCCCTAACATTATCATATTAGCTACTTTTCCATTACCCAATTCTGCAGCTATTTCATTTGCAGGAACATAATAAGCATCTATATCATTTCTTGATGGTTTATCTTCAATAAGTGATTTATTTATTATTAGTTTACCACCAGATAATATTTCACCTTCAAATTTTGTTAAAGATGGTAAATTCATTATAATTGCAGCAGATCCATCTTTTGATATAACTGGTGAACCAATCATTTCATCAGATACTACTACAGCACA
Organism: Sedimentibacter sp. MB31-C6; assembly: GCF_035934735.1. Classification (NCBI taxonomy): domain Bacteria; kingdom Bacillati; phylum Bacillota; class Tissierellia; genus Sedimentibacter; species Sedimentibacter sp. MB31-C6. Next base: position 2,882,321 of record NZ_CP142396.1, on the reverse strand, counting down.
GTTTGCTGTACCACCTCTCATTTCTGGACCATAAGATGGTAACCATGTAACTTGTTTATTTTCCAGCATTCCTGCATAAGCAAGAAGCTTTCCTATAGCCATAACACCTTGACCACCAAAACCAGCCATTATTACTTTTTCTTCCATGTTATTTTACCTCCTCAAAATTTCTGAAATTTTGTAAAGGATAATATGGTATCATATTGTCTTGTAGCCAATCTAAAGCTTTAACCGGTGTTAATCCCCAGTTTGTTGGGCAAGTTGACAATACTTCAACTATTGCAAATCCCTTTCCTTGAATCTGACATTCAAATGCTCTCTTTATTGCTTTTTTAGCCTTTCTTATATTAGCAGGAGTATTAACTGCAACTCTCTCTACGAATTTAGCTCCATCAATAGTAGCAAGCATTTCAGATATTTTTATAGGTTTTCCACAATGCGCTTCATCTCTTCCAAAAGGAGCAGTTGTTGCTTTTTGACCTACCAATGTAGTTGGAGCCATTTGTCCTCCAGTCATACCATAAATTGCATTATTAACAAAAATAGTAGTTATCTTTTCGCCTCTATGTGCAGCATGAACTATTTCTGCTGTTCCGATAGAAGCAAGGTCTCCATCACCTTGATATGAAAATACAACATTATCTGGTAAAACTCTTTTTATTCCAGTTGCTACAGCTGGCGCCCTACCATGTGATGCTTCTTGCATATCACAATTAAAATAATTATATGCCAACACTGAACATCCTACAGGTGCAACACCTATAGCATCATCCAATACTCCTAATTCTACTAATACTTCAGCAACTAATTTATGAATTACTCCATGAGTACACCCCGGGCAATAATGAAAAGGTATATCAGTTAAACCTTTTGATTTTTCATATACTATAGTCATTATTTAGTACCTCCTGCAATTTTCTCTATATCTGCAACTATACTTTCTGGTGTTGGAATCATTCCGCCAGTTCTACCATTAAAATATACTGGTAATCTACCTTCTATCCCTATTTTAACATCGTCCGTTAACTGACCTGAACTCATTTCAACTGCAAGCATTCCCTTTGCATTTAAATTTATATTTTTAAATGCTTCATAAGGAAATGGCCATAATGTTATTGGACGAATCATTCCAACTTTTATTCCTTTTGCTTCTGCCTGTTTTATAGCTGTTTTAACTATTCTTGATGTTGTTCCATAGGCAACGCATACTACCTCTGCATCTTCTAATCCGAAAGCTTCGTATAAAACTTCATTTTCCTCAATAGTCTTATATTTTTTTTCTAATCTAACATTATGTGCTTCTAAATCTTCAGCTTCTAAATATAATGAATTTATAATGTTACGTGATCTTTTTCCTTTTGTACCGGTACTTGCCCAATCTTTCTTTGGTAAATCAATCTTTTTTGCTTCTTTAAATTCTACTGCTTCCATCATTTGACCAATCATTCCATCCGCAAGTATCAAAACTGGATTTCTATATTGATCTGCTTTGTCAAATGCTAACATTACATAGTCAACTGTTTCCTGAATACTTGCTGGTGCATATACTAATGTTCTATAATCTCCGTTTCCACCACCTCTAGTACTTTGGAAATAATCTGCTTGACCAGGTTGGATACTACCAAGACCTGGACCACCTCTCATCATATTAACAATAACACAAGGAAGTTCTGCTCCTGCACAATATGTTATACCTTCTTGTTTTAATGATATTCCAGGACTAGATGAACCTGTCATAACCCTTGCCCCAGCACCTGCAGCGCCATATACCATATTAATTGCTGCAACTTCACTTTCTGCCTGTAAAAAAACTCCCCCCGCCTCTGGTAATGCTTTTGACATATATTCTGGCAATTCACTTTGTGGAGTAATAGGATAACCGAAAAAATATTTACATCCTGCTTTTATAGCTGCTGCTCCAACTGCTTCGTTACCTTTCATCAATACTTTTGACATAACTTACCTCCAATTTTATAATCTCTCTACTGTTATTGCTGAATCAGGACACATAATTGCACAATTACCACATGCTATGCATTCTTCTTGATTGGTTACATATGCTGGACTGTAGCCCTTTTTATTAATTTTGTCTTTACTTAAGCTAATAATTTTTTTAGGACATACAGAAACGCATAGTTCACATCCCTTGCATGCATCATCATTAAACGTTACTTTACCTTTTGCCATATTTATACCTCCATTTTTTAACTCATCCATTCTTCCCTCATATAAAGATTTATGGGGAACAATTTATCTTTAATTTCTGGGTTAACAATATCTTGTACCACATTTTGTATTGCAACTTCATATCTAATTGGTATATCTGTCTCCCATGACACTTCTTTTGTAAGTTCATGTCCAAATTCTACATCATGTACTTTAGTTTCTTTTAATAGATGTGTATTATTTATGAGTCCTGTTACTTTTAATCCTGATGTTTTTTCTATATCTCTTAAATACTTTATAACTTTTTCTTTAGAATTAGTTTCAGGCCTATACGCATTTATTACATAAAACAAGTCGAACTCAGTATTAAGAATTAAAGTAGAAAATCTAGCAAGTACTCTTGCTCCTACTGGATCACCACCTACGTCTAATACAGCCTTAACATTTTGGTTTTGAATAATACCCATAATTTCAGCAGGAAGAGCAGGTAAATCGAGAGTGGTATTTCTAATACTACTATCCGAAACATCGATTCCTAATTCCTCTAAAAATTTCCTTTTTTCTCTAGTTCGAAAATATGGATTCACAATATCTAAGTCTGCAATACTTACTTTTTCACATTTCTCTTTCATTTTTATAGCATAATTAACTGAAAACTCTGTTTTTCCACTACCATAATGTCCCGTGACAATTACTAACCTTTTATCAATCACTGATTAACCCCCTTTCATAAAAGTTACTACAGTTTCTTATGCATATTCTTTAGCTTGTTCTATATTGTTAAGTACTCTAAGACCACCTTGAGCTAATGCTAACAACTCATCTTCCCCAGGATAGGTTATTACATCTGCAATAAATTTAACTTTTTCTTCTATCATCTCAACAAATGTTTTGTCATAGGCAATTCCACCTGTTACTAAAATAGCATCAACATTTCCATCCAAAACAACTGAATATTCTCCTATTGCTTTTGCTACCTGATAAGCCATTGCTTTATAAATTAGTTCCGCCTTATCATCACCACTTTTCGCCCTTTCACTTACTTCTTTTGCATTATTAGTACCTAAATAAGCACTTAATCCACCTTTTCCAGCGATGATTTTTTTAATTTCTTCTTCCGTATATTTTCCGCTAAAGCAAACTTTTACAACTTGTTCCATAGGAAGAGATCCTGATCTTTCTGGAGAAAAAGGACCCTCGCCATTCAATGCATTATTTACATCAATAACTCTTCCTTTTTTATGTGCTCCAACTGATATTCCTCCTCCTAAATGCGCTACAACAAAATTCATATCTTCATATTTTTTGTTAAATTTTTCTTTTGCAGCTCTTCTAGCTACAGCCTTTTGATTTAATGCATGCCATATACTAATTCTCTCAAATTCAGGATAACCACTTATTCTTGCTACTTCTTCCATCTCATCTACAACTACTGGATCAACTATATAAGCTGGTATTCCTGTTTCATCTGATATTGAACGTGCTATCAAACCTCCAAGATTTGATGCATGTTCACCTTTTATGTTTGATTTCAAATCTTTTATTAGTTTGTCATTGACTAAGTATGTTCCACCTTCAATAGGAAGCAAGAGCCCCCCTCTACCTACAACTGCACTTAATGAATTAATATCAAAATTACTTTCCTGCAAATTTTCTAAAATCAATTTTTTTCTAAATTCGAATTGTTCTGATACATTAGAAAATTCAATAAGTTCCTCATTTGAATGTCTCAAAGTTTTTTCATAAATCGATTTTTCATCATCAAATACAGCTATTTTAGTTGAAGTTGAACCTGGGTTTATTACTAATTGATACATAATTTTTCTCCTTTTTAATTTGATGCTCGTAAAACTGCTAAAGCAATTGAATTTAATTTTGCAACATCTGTATCAGCTCTTGAAGTAAGTACTATTGGTGCTTTCGCTCCTAAAATTACTCCAGCGTTGTCTGAGTCAGAAAAATAAGTTAATGATTTATACAAAACATTTCCTGCTTCTATATTAGGCATTAATAATATATCTGCATCGCCAGCAACATCTCCCTTAACACCTTTATGCTCTGCTGCAGCTTTAGAAATTGCATTATCAAGTGCATAAGGTCCCTCAAGAAAACACTGTTTAATAATCCCAGCTTTATGCATTTCAACCAATTCCTGAGCATCCAATGTCGCCTGCATATTTAAACTAACTTTTTCTTTTGCACATATAACAGCAGCCTTTGGAGTTGTAATATCAAGAGATTGAGCTAACCCAATTGCATTTTCTAAAATTTGTTTTTTTTCATTTACACTAGGAGCAATACTCATAGCAGCATCAGTTATTATTAATACTTTGTGATATTTTTCTATTGAGAAAACAGCAGCATGACTTAGTATATTTCCTGTTCTTAAACCGATTTTTTTATCAAGTACTGCTTTTAAAATAATCGAGGTATCCACTAACCCTTTCATTACTATATCAGATATACCATCATTAACCATTGATACCGCTTTCCTGCATGCATTCACAACATCCTTTTCATCAATTACGTCAATATTGTTTAAATTAAAATTTATTTTTTTAGATATTTCTCTGATTCTTTCTTCGTCACCAATAAGATAAGGAATACAAATATTTTCATTTACAGCTTTTTTAATTGCATTAAGTACACCTTCATCATGAGCTACAGCTACAGATACTTTTTTTGGACCTTTTACTCTAGCAAGTTCTAAAATATCATTAAAATTTTTCACATTCTCACCTCACAATAGATTTAAGCAATTTTTATGCCAATAAATTCTAAAAAATAATAATAAAAAAACAAGTATTGCTATATCAATATTTCAGACTATTGATAAACAATTTCTTGTCATCCTAACGTTGTATGTTTGAATTGTATATGAACTACGGGCGCATACAATGCGTCCCGTATAGAAGTAACAAATGCATGCTTGCAATAATTTGCATGCAAATTATTGCAAAATATATATTTGTGCAAAAGTTTGCATATCTAATCTACTATGCCATACTTCTCCATTTTATAATAAAGGGTTCTAACAGATATTCCTAGTTTTTTCGCAGTATGAGTTTTATTTTTCTCAAGTTTTAAATATACACTTCTAATATATTCCGATTCTGTTTCTTCCATTATACTACTCAATTTTTGTATATAATCTATATTATTTATGACTAAACCTTGCTTAATTTTCTTATTAGATGGATATAGATGTGGTAAATGTTCTGCCATAATTATCTGTTCATTAAAGTTCATATTAATTATAGACCTTCCTATTACATTTTCCAGTTCTCTTACGTTCCCTGGCCAATTATAATGTAATAATATATTAGTTGCTTCATCATCAATATTTACAATATTTCTTCCATATTCATCATTTATTTTAACTATAAATCTTTTTATTAATAAAGAAATATCTTTTTTGCGTTCTCTTAATGGTGGTATATATATAGGAAGTATATTTAATCTATAAAACAAATCCTCTCTAAATTTACCATCTTTAACCGCTTGTCTTAAATCTGAGTTTGTAGCTGCAATTATTCTTACATCTATTGATATTGGCTTAGTGCCACCAACTTTCATTATTTCTTTTTCTTGCAATACTCTTAACAATTTTACTTGAGTGTTCATACTTATTTCAGATATTTCATCTAAAAATATTGTACCTTTATCAGCTTCTTCAAACAAACCCTTTTTACCACCTTTTTTGGCTCCGGTAAAAGCACCTTCTTCATAGCCAAACAACTCACTTTCTAATAGAGTTTCAGTAATAGCTGCGCAATTCACCCTTATAAAACTATTATTTTTTCTGTCACTTTGTGCATGAATTGAATTAGCAAAAAGTTCCTTTCCAGTACCACTTTCACCTCTCAATAAAACTGTTGCACGTACTTGTGCAGCTTTCATTACTAATCTTTTAACTTCTTGAATATTTTCTGATTCACCAATTATATCTTCAGGTTTATATTTGTAAGTTAACTCTCTTATTTTTTTTTCTGCTTCTTCTAATTTGTCAGTCAAATTTTTTATTCCTGATATATCATGTAGTATAGCAACGCTTCCTTTAATGACATTATCAACTATAATGGGAGCAGCTTGTGCCACAACAGTCTTTCCACTAGGCTTTATTTTTAATTTCGTATTTTCAACTGGTTTTTTTGTAGATAGTACTTTTAAATGCAGACTAGAACCTTGTTCAATATCATATAGGGCATCCTTCCCAATAATATCATTGTACTTAATACCTGTTATTTTTGTATAAGCCGGATTTACCATGATATGTTCTCCTTTTTCATTGACAACACTTATTGCATCCTGTGTTGCTAGAAAAATAGCTTCTAACATACCTTGATAATCAAGATGATTCACTTGAATATCTAATTTCTTTTTCATAATAAAACCTCTCATATTTTATGAAAAGAATTCTTACCTTCTAAAGATAAGAATTCTTTTTCATTACAACTCACTTTGATTTAATCTTCATTATTGTCTTCAGAATCTGAATTCACCTCAATAATTTCAACATCGATAGTATTTAAATTTAATGTTATATCTAAAGCTTCATTGTCTGTTATACTTTCTATTATATAAGTATTGGATCCTAAGGAAGCATCTGATAAGTCTATGTTCAAACTAATATCATCCTTTTTCAATGAATTAACATTGCTCTTTGTACCAACAACTGTAACTTTAATTTCATTATCTGTTTCAGGTAAATTAATATCGTAACCCTCATTTAAATTAGAAAATTGAATTTCATCTAAATTATATTCAAATTCTTTCTCAATAACTTCTTCAATCATTGCATTTACAACTGGAGTTTTAGGTAAATCTAAAAATATTAAGTTTTCACCATTTAAAATTTCCTTAGAAGATAATATGTTATTGTATGCTCCTGATATATCAAGTTCAGCAAGTTCCAATTCATTAATAGTATCAATAATATCTTGTCTACCAGCTATTCTAACTCTACTTGGATTTACAGAAACATCAACAAGCTCATATCCTTCTAATGGTTCGCCTATAATACTAGTCTTAAGATTAACATATTTTGTAGGATAAATAGGTACTGTAACTTCAACATTTCCTGTTGGAACAGACATAAATATCTCTGTATCCTTTCCGTCATAAATTCTAACAGGTACAGTTTTTACAACATCCTCTTTTGCACCCTCAACATTAACAGTTGCAATAGCAAGATTAGCAGAATCTACAACACTTCTAGGTCCAGTTACTTTTACAGAAGTAGGGTTCGGTGTACCGTTTACTCTATAATAATTATTTGCATGTTCACCTTCATACTGAACAGTAACATCCATAACTTTAGATACAATACTTTCAACCTTACAAGCTATTTGAGTAGGATAAATACTGTTTATATCTAAACCACTGGGACCTGACACTTCCACTTTAGCATTAGTAGTTCCTTCAACAAAACCTAAAACATCTATTGTAGCAGTGAAATCACTATTTTTTAGTTTTATAAGTTCATCACTATTACCCTTAACTTTAATATTTACTGTTAAATTATCTTTGTCACTATTCATTAAAACCATATTAGAGTTTTCTAATGCAGTTAAATTTTTAATTTTTACCGGAACATTTGTAATGTTTCTTTCTTGTGGAGGATTTGTTTGAATCATTACCATTACCCATAATGCAATGGAGCAAATTAAGCATATTATTTGAATGAATAATTTATCGTTTTTTATCTTCATTTTTATTTCTCCACTTTTCAAAAATATTAATTTTGTCAGTTTCTGTATAAATTCCAGATAATAAGTTTTCAAGTTCTGATATTTGAATATTTCTATACAACCTTCCATCCACTGCATAGGATATGTATCCTGTCTCTTCTGAAACAACTATTGCTATAGAATCAGATCTTTCAGTCATGCCTATGGCTGCCCTATGCCTCGTTCCAATATCTTTACTTAATAAATTGTTATCTGTTAATGGTAAAAAACATCCAGCTGCTAATATTGAAAAATCTTTTATTATTACTGCTCCATCATGCAACGGAGTATTTGGTATAAAAATATTTATTAAAAGTCCACTTGAAATATTAGCATTAAGTTTTGTTCCACTATCAATGATATCATTTAGTCCAACATTTTGCTCAAATATAATTAATGCTCCTATTTTTTGTCTAGCCAAAGACGATGTTGCAGTTACAATTTCTTTAATTACTGTTTCTGATGATTGAGTACTTTTGTCCAAGTTTGATAATGAAAAGGAACTTCTCCCCAGATATTCAAGAGCTCTACGTATTTCAGGTTGAAATACTATAACTAATGCAATTATACCTACTTCAAAAGTATTTTCTAAAATGTAACTTATCATAAATAGTTCAAAAATATCTGATATAGGTATTAAAAGTATTAAAAGTACTATTCCCTTCAATAAGGATTTAGCTCTCATATCCCTTATCAACATATAACTCTTGTAGAAAACATAATATACTATAGTTATATCAATTACACTATTTAAACCAATATTACTAAAGACTAATTTAATTTGCTCCATCAGACCACTTCCCAATTTTTTATTCTACATTAACTTGTGCCATTGTATCATTATATGATCTATTCATACGTGATTTTGAATTATCATTTAATTCATCACTTTCAATATAATCCATAATCGGATATACTACATGCTCTACACCACCATCTGATGTTGTTCCTTTATATACCCATAAAGGAATATATTTTATATTGTTAATAGAAATTTCCCCTGTCTTTCCATTTTTCTTTATTTCTATATTGATTATAATTCCATCTTCAGTATATTTAGTTTCTTCTTCAGACATCCCGTAGGGGCCTAAAGTTTCAATCCTTTGATTTGATATAAAATTCCCCATTGAATAAGCTACAAACTTAGATTTACCATTATAATCTAACTGTTTAGCTTGTTGTATTACATGTGGATGACTACCTAATATAATGTCTACTCCTTCATTAAACAACATATCAGCTAAAACTTCCTGTCTTTCTGCTTGTTTTCTTGCATATTCATTTCCCCAGTGAAGAGATGCAATTATAACTTCAGCATTTTGTTCTTTTGCATAGGCAATGTCTTCTTTAAGCTTGGCTTCATCTATTATATTTACCATTGAGTCTAAATCTTCTGGTGAAAGTACACTTTCAAGCCCATTTACCATTTCAGTATATGCTATAAAGGCAAGCTTAATGCCTTCTACTTCTTTTATTAACACTCTAGTTTCTGGTTTTTCCTTATAAGTACCTATACTATCCATACCTCTAGCTTGAATTTCTTCAATAGTTCTAATTATTCCAGCTTTTCTTGTATCTAAACAATGATTATTAACTGTTGATAATATATCAAAGCCAGCGTCTTTAATAGCATCTAATGCTTCATCTGGCGCATTAAACAAAGGATAACCTTGATAAGAATAGACCTCATTTCCTGCTGTTGTACCTTCGAAATTAGCTATAGCTATATCTGCTTCTTGAAGTATATCTTTAACAGCTTTAAAACTATTAGTAAAATCATACGTTCCACTTAAAGGATTATAAGCACCATCTAACTGTGATGGATGAAACATTATATCGCCTGTAGCTGCAATGTTTATCGAGATATCTGGCTCTTCTTCCGGTTCTGGTTCTTCCTCTAGTTCCTGATTTGTGTTTTGTTCATTTTTTTCATTGTTATCAGAAGTATCACCTTCTGCTATTAGATTATCATTTCCTAATCCATTAATAATTAATGAAACACCGACTATTCCAATTACTAATATTAAAATTAAAAATATTATGCGTCTATTCCTTTTTCTGCGTCTGAATTTTCTACTCATTTTATACCTCTTAATTTATTGTACTATCTATAATAATATTAACTTACTATGAATGATTTTGCAATAAATTAATTATTAAAAAATACTTAACTTTAGCATTCATACTTCTTATATTAATTTTTTGGTTTAATTAAAGCTTTTGAATTATATCCAATTAAATCATATCTTTTTTCTTTTTTTAAAGCTTTCAAAACTAATTCATAGTTTTCTCTTTTGTTGTATTGAAGTAATGCTCTTTGCATTTTTCTTTCTTCTATATCTTTTGGAATATAAACACTGTCACTTGTCAAAGGATTAATTCCAGTATAATACATACAAGTTGAAAGTGTCCCCGGTGTAGGGTAAAAATCCTGAACTTGTTCTGGCATATGCCCTATGTCTCTAATATATTCAGCTAATTCTATTGCATCCTTAATTTTAGAGCCAGGATGCGAAGAGATGAAATAAGGAACAATATATTGTTTCATATTTAATTTCTTATTTTCTTCATTAAATTTATTAACAAATTGATTATAAGTTTTTATCGGTGGTTTGCCCATAAGCTCTAATACAGATTTCGATACATGTTCTGGTGCTGTTCTAAGTTGTCCGCTTATATGATTTTGGCATAATTCCCTAATAAAATTATCATTTTTATCATATATTGCATAATCATATCGAATACCTGATCTTATAAACACCTTTTTAATTCCATTTATTTTCCTAATTTTCCTAAGTAAATCTAAATAATCTGAGTGACTTACTTGTAGATTTTTACATCTTTCAGGACTCAAACAATTTTTATCCTTACATGCTCCATATTTTTCCTGCTTTTTACATGCTTTAATTCTAAAATTAGCTGTAGGTCCTCCAACATCATGTATATATCCTTTGAACTCTTTGTCATTTGACATTTTTTCAGCTTCCTTAAGAATAGATTCATGACTTCTCGATTGAACTATCCTACCTTGATGAAAATTAAGTGCACAAAAACTACAACCACCAAAGCATCCTCTTACACTTGTAATACTGAATTTAATTTCACTTAAAGCTGGAATTCCTCCTGAGTTTTTATAAATAGGATGATAATCATTCATATAATCCAAATCATAAATATCATCTAACTCTTGTTGTGTTAATATTTCCATTGGAGGGTTTTGGACAACATAAACAGTATTATACTGTTCTACAAGTGTTTTGCCCGATTTTGAATCTGTATTTTCAAATTGTATTTTAAAACTGTCAGCATAAGTTTTCTTTGATATAGAAACTTCTTCATACTTAGGTAAAATTACAGGTTCAAATGCCCTTTCTTTGTCCTTTGTTTTATAAACAGTCCCATTTATAAATGTAATTTCTTCAATAGGCAATCCTGAATTTAAAGCTTCAGCAATTTGAATTATGGCCTTTTCACCCATACCATAAACTAATAAATTAGCCCCCGAATCCATAAGAATAGATCTTTTAACACTATTACTCCAATAGTCATAATGACTTAACCTTCTTAAACTAGCTTCAATACCTCCTATTATTATAGGTGCATGTTTATAAGCTTCTCTAATTTTATTTGAGTAGACAGTTACTGCTCGATCTGGTCTTAAATTAGGTTTTCCTCCAGGAGAATATACATCTGTTCTTCTTTTCTTTTTAAATGTTGTATAATGATTAACCATGGAATCTATATTTCCTGAATTTATAAGAAATCCAAGTCTAGGTTCCCCTAATGCTCTAAAGGACTTTACATCTTTCCAGTCTGGTTGGGCTATTATGCCAACCTTGTAACCATAACGCTCCAATAGTCTAGATATTATAGCTGCCCCAAAAGATGAATGATCAACATAAGCATCTCCAGTAACAAAAACGAAATCACATTGGTCCCATCCTCTTTTTTTCATATCTTCAATATTAATTGGCAAAAAATCCATCATATCTCCTTTAATTAGTAATTTAGATAATAGAATAATTATATCAAATTCTTAATTCTAACATATCTACATTACTATAATTATTATCGTCAAATTTCTTTAATAGTTTAATCTTCGATAAGTCATAATTTTATTTAATATTCTATTCTTTTATATTATCTCATTTCTATATACATAAAAACAATAAAATTGTAAGATGCATTATAATGCTACCTTACAATTTTATTGTTTTTATTCAAATTACAATTTTTCTTATTTATTAAATTAATAAATAATATCTTTATTATCATATATTATTTCTATACTATAACTTCAACTACCTGACCGTTTGTAAGTCCTGCAGCATTTCCTTCCTCAACATCAACATGCAAATCTAAAGCATAAGCTTCATTAACTCTTACTAATACATTATCGAAAGTTAATCCCCTTGGACCGCTCACTTTTACCTTAACTATATCTTTATCTTTCAATCCAAATTTCTCTGCATCTGAAGTATGCATATGTAAATGTCTTGAAGCAATAATTACACCCTTTTCTAATTCTACTTCTCCTTTTGGCCCTACTAACTTCACTCCTGGAGTTCCTTCTAATTTACCTGAATCTCTTAATGGTACATCTTTTAATCCTAATGTAAATCCATCAGAATATGATATTTCAACTTGTGATTCTTTTCTTGCAGGTCCAAGTATTCTTACACCTTTAATAGTTCTCTTAGGTCCTACAACATCAACTTTTTCATCACAAGCAAATTGTCCAGGTTGACTTAATTCCTTAATTGATGTTAATTCGTGTCCATTGCCAAATAAAATATTTATATGTTCTTTACTTAAGTGAACATGTTTGTTTGATAATCCTACAGTTACTTGAAAGTTCATTATATCCTCCATATTTTTAAATTATAATGGAATTATAATATAAATTACTCATAATATCAATATAAAAATGGATTTTTTTTAATTGTCACCTGAACTTATAGAGGTTGATGGCAATTTTCTACCTAATTTGTATTTATCAATTAGATACAAAGCAAAACTAATAATAGCTAATAATAAAAAATAAAATGAAATAAACAATGAAACTGAATTATATGGTAAAAGTCTCGAATTTATGTAAAAAAAAGTTGCAGCAAAAATGTATATAATTATTTTTTTACTATTAAATGTATTATTTTTTATTATTTTTTTACTTTTCTCAGTATACTTTAATTCAGAAATTTTTTTATAAAAAAATTTCTTTTCAGGTAGTATTTTATATTTTTCTAATTTTTCAATAATTAAATCTAAATCTACTATAACAATATTCAAATTATCTTTTAAATCATTAATTATTTCTATTGATTCTTCCGAAAGTTCATTTGCAGTTACTATATAGCCATTTTTTATTTTATTTTTGCTCATAGTCCCTGCAAAACTTCTTATATCAAGTTTTTCCACTTGTGCTCCTTCATACATATTAAACATTTTTATACAATAAGTTATATTATCAAGTTCAACTGAATATACATACTTACCAATTCTCTTTATATTTGAATACCCTTCTTTCTCGAAAAAGAATTTAATAAGATTTTCATAACTTTCTATATCTATTTCTTTTAATTTCTTAGTAACATATTCTTTCTTTATTTTTTTTATTGCTAAAACTTCTCCTTCTTTTAATTTGCGATTAATATTCAACTTGTTAATTAAAGTAAAAATAATAAATACTTGTGTAACAATTAAAAGTGATAAAATTAAATCTGATGAAATAAAAACTATCACAAAAAATACAAATATACAAAGTAATAATTTATACATTATTAAATCAGCTCTATAACTTAAATACTTTCTAGTTCCTAATGTTTCTTCAATAAAAATTTTTCTTGTATTTTTATCTTTAGTCATACTATCACCCCAATAATATTGTTTCCATATATTGTTATTTTATGCAATTGAATATAAAAATCACCTTATAACATTGATAATTGCTACTAAGGCGATTTTTATATTTCAATTTAAATGCTATTTACTGCTTCCTCCAATTTATCTAAATGTTTTAATGGGAAATAGGCAAGCAATTCTTTAAACTGTTCTACTGTAAGTCCCTGAGTTGATGTATAAATTCTTATTTTTTCATCTAAACTAGCATTCATAAATTCCTTTTTTATATCTTCAAATTTTTTTTCCATCTTGTTTCCCTTCTATTTTGATTTATCACTTACTGAACTGACTATTAATGTTCCTTTATTTATTATTACACATTTGCCAAAATCTATTATTTGAAAATTTTTACTTTCCCTACTTCTTGGATTAATAAATTTTTCCTTTATTTTTATATTTAAAACAAAAAAAGATTGAAATTTAACAGTAATTACTGAAATTTCAATCTTTAAAAACAAATTTTTCATTTAATTTTTAGTAACATCTGCGTACTTAGGAATTTTAACTGCTTTAATTAAATAATTCCATATTACTTTAGAAATTCCGAAATCTATCATACTGTGAATAATTGTTCCAACGCCTACCAACAGAATTACGGAAATTATAAATCCCTTAGTGTAATATCCAGCAGACATACTGTTGTTAAAGTAAAATGGTAGCACTATTAGAACTTCACAAATCCCATGAAGAACACTAATACAAAATGAATATAATATAGATAATTTAGTTTTTTCTAAAACTTTTGGATACTTCTTTAAAATAAGTGCTCCTAACGAAGCAAAAACTACATGAGTTGAAGCTCTCATTACCACTACAATAGGAAAGCCTCCCAGTAAAAATCCTATAGTTGAACCAACAGAAACAAAAATTGCCGTTGATGGTGAAATAAACATTGCAATAAATATAGGTACGTGACTAGCAAGTGTAAAAGAAGCAGGCTCTAGAGTAATTTTAATAGGTGATATTATTGGTATACCTATTCCAATTGCACAAAGTAAAGCTGAAACTATCATAAAGTAAAGTTTATTATTTCTAAACATTAGAATTACCTTCTTCCAAAGAAATATTTGTGTCTTGTTATGTGTCTTGACACCTGTCTACTACATTATAATTAGGTAACTCTTTTTTGTCAAACATTATTTTTAATTTAATAATATCTTTTCCTTTTTAAGTTCATGTACTATTCTTTCCATGACTTCTTTATTATTACATTTAATCCTGTGTAAGTGAATACCGCCTGTTAATTTATTTAGTGGCTGTGCTTTATAATTATCAGTTTTTTTCAAAAATAAATCCACATCATATCTAGATGAAATTCTTAATTCACCAATTATTTCTCCATATATAGGATGTTCAACTGTAACATCAAGTATAGTACCACCATTGTCTACTATCGTATATAGCTCCTTTGCTGTATCTTCCTTACTATGATTACAAGCAATGGTAAATATCAAATCCGTATTTTCTATAGTAGAATTCATAATATAACCTCTAGGAGTTGCAGAAATTTTCAAACCTGCTGCTCTCAACAATGCAATATCCCCAACTATTATTTGACGACTAACAGAAAATTTTTTAGCTAGAGTTGTAGCTGATATTGATTCTGTTGATTTTTTTAGTAATTTTTCAATTTCTTTTCGTCGTTCTTGAGCTGTCATATTATTCCTCCTTAATAAATATATTATTTGCCTATTGCTAGTTCCCTAGCGTAATAAAAAAGATATTGTTGTGCATATCCTGACAGTTTACCAAATTTATTTTCTGCAAACTGTCTTATTTCTTTATCACTTGTATTCTTATCTACATATAATGTTTGCATTACCCTTCGAACCCAAACATCTACAGGAAATGTATAAAATTGTTTCATTGAAAACAATAATATGCAATTTGCAACCTTGTCTCCAATCCCTTTATATGTCTTTAAATATTCTAGACCTTCATCGTAGCTTCTATTTTTCAAATCATATATAATATCCTTTTCATTAAGAAACCTTATTGCTGCTTCTTTTATACGCTCTGAACGAAATCCTGCCTTACAATCCTTTATTTTTTCCAATGACGATTCTGATAATCTTTTAGGTGTAGGAAATTGGTAATACTCTTTATTCTTATATGTGCAAATATATTCTCCAAAGTTTTTACTCAAATTTTCTATAACCTTTTTAATCATAGGAATTCTATTGTTTGCAGAAATCATAAAAGAGATCATCGTTTCCCATTCATCTTGATTTAAAATTCTGATACCTTCTCCATATTTTATTGCTTTTCCCATAATATCATCTTTATTGATACTTTTTTTTATATCAGAATAGTCAGTATCTATATCAAAGTAACTTTTAATAATATTTTCATAATCATCAATATTTATATTTTTAAAAATAATGTTAGAACCATTTTGAGAAACATTTATTACTTTGTTTTTTACAACGCCAGTATAACTACCATTATCTTCTTTATTCCATCTAAAACATTGTCCACAATCAAATATATGAGTTACATTAAAATCTTTAACATTTTCTAAAATTAGCCCATTATTAATTTCTGTAATATTCATAAGCATGTCCCTTCTAATTATAAATTGTATCATCTTTCTATAAAGCTACCTTGCCCATATATTTGCGCTTTTTCCAAATTCAGTTCACTTTCTTCTATATTATCTTCATCTTCATTAATTTTACTTAAAAAATAATATGCAATAGCAATTCTATAATCATTTCGACCTGTTTCTTTCAAATTCATAAAAAAGTCTTTTCTTATTAAACCTTTACCATTATAAAAATCTGAAATCGCATAAATTAAATCTATTGCTGCCTTATTATACTCTTTTTTCGCATATATTTTTAAAATTTCATCTGCTTCGGAAAAAACATTATTACCTTCTTCTATATCTCCATTAAAATATAAACTTAAAATTAAATTATGATAATATATATGTTGCCAATTTGGAGGTATTTTTTTTACTTCGTTTTTTAAAATATTTATTGCTTCTTCAAATCTTCCAGCATAAAATAATCCTGTAGTTTTTTGAATGAAATTAATATTTCTTTCATTATCTGATTGTACTTTTAACAAAATTTTATTTATTTCATTAATATATTTTTCTGGGCTTTTTTCTATATATAACAGTTTATTAAATAATTCTACTTGTTTTACTAAGGTTCTTCTCTTAAATACAGCATATAATAGAAATGCTACTATAACAATAATCAAAAAATACATATTTTCTCCTTAAATTATATATCTCTAATATAATAAAAACACTATACTTTTATTAAAGTTTTAATTTTGCTAAAGCATCTGCCAATGCAGTATTAATACTTTCGTTTTTATCGTTATTTTGTTTAGCTAAAAATTTAGATGCTTCTTTTTTGGAAATTGCAGTTTTTTCATTTTCTTTTCTTTTATTAAAAGCTGATAGTTTTTCTCTATATCCACATTTACAAACAAATATTTTACCTTCGCCCTCTCCTCTAAGTTCAAGTTTCTTATGACAATTAGGGCATCTTGCATTTGATATTTGTGAAATTCTTCTTTTATAATTACACTCTCTGTTTTGACAAACTAACATAATCCCTTTTTTTCCATTAACCTCTAATAAATAGCTTCCACAATCAGGGCATTTAGACTTAGTTTCATTATCATGAATAAAATTTTTTTCACTACTTATAATTTCTCTAATAATTTTTTTAGTATAATCTTTCATTTCATTAATAAAGCTATTTTTATTAAGATTGCCCTTTGAAATTTTATTTAATTTTTGCTCCCATTCAGCTGTTAATTCAGGTGACTTTAAATCAACTGGAGCTAAATCTAAAAGCTGTTTTCCCTTTGATGTAGTATAAATAAATTTATCCCTTTTTTCTAAAACATAGCTATTAAATAATTTTTCTATAATATCTGCCCTAGTTGCTACTGTTCCTAACCCACCAGTTTCTCCAATAGTCTTTTTCAAATTGCTATCTGAGTTTTTCATAAACTTAATTGGATTTTCCATCGCAGATAAAAGACTTGCTTCAGTAAATCTTGTAGGTGGCTTAGTTTCACCACTAGTTAAGTTAACAGAAGCTACTTTTAACTTACTACCATTTTCTAATGTATTTAAAATATCTAAAGGAAAATCATCTAAAACATCTTCATCTTCATAGTAACCATATATTTCTTTCCACCCTTTAGATAAAGTTACTTTTCCTTTTGTTTCAAAAATTTCATCACCTATTTTACCTACTATTGATATTTTTTCAAATTCATAAGGTTTTGACAATACTGCTAAAAATCTTTTTACTACTAAATCATAAATCTTCCTTTCTTTATCTGATAAATCCCCTAGAAATACAGTTTGTTCTGTAGGAATAATTGCATGATGATCTGAAACTTTATTATTATTAACAAAGTGTTTACTTCCTTTAATTGATTGAGAACTTATTTTATAACCATATTTAGTATAGGGACCAACACTACAAGCTTTCACCCTATCTTTTAGAGTTTCAACAATATCATCACTTATATACCTTGAATCAGTTCGAGGATACGTTAATACTTTATGACGTTCATATAAAGTTTGCATTGTTGATAAAGTTTCTTTTGCTGAATATCCAAACTTATTACTTGCATCCCTTTGTAATTCAGTTAAATCATATAAAAGGGGAGCAAAGGTTTTATCTTTTTTTCTAATTATGTTTGTAATAATTAAATTATTATTTTTTATTGTATTCCTTATCTTATTACATTTTTCTTTGTTAAAAGTTCTTGTATTATTATTTTTATCCTTCCAGATGAATTTAAAATCCTTTGTTAATGCTTCAATACCAAAATATTTAGATGGTTTAAAATCTCGAATTTCATCTTCTAATGATTTAATCATTGCAATGGTAGGTGTTTGAACTCTTCCACATGACAGTTGGGCATTGTATTTAGAAGTTAAAGCTCTTGTAGCATTTATTCCAACTATCCAGTCAGCTTCTGCTCTAGCTAAAGCTGCTTGATATAAATTTTCATAAAGTCTTCCGTCCTTTAATTTATTAAATCCATCCTTAATAGCCTTATCTGTTACAGAAGATATCCAAAGTCTTTTTATAGGCTTCTTTACATTTGACTTTTCTATTATCCATCTAGCTACAAGTTCTCCTTCTCTTCCTGCATCAGTTGCTATTACAATTTCATTAACATCATTTCTATTCAATAAACCTTTAACTGTTTTAAATTGTTTTCCAGTTTTCTTAATTATTTCCGTCTTCATTTGGTTTGGAATAATTGGCAAATCATCTAAATTCCATTTTGTATAATTAGAATTATATTTTTCAGGTTCTGCTAATTCAACTAAATGACCGAGTGCCCAAGTAACAATGTATTTATTTCCCTCTACATAACCATTTTGCTTTTTATTGCATCCTAATACTCTTCCTATATCTTTACCTACTGATGGTTTTTCTGCTAAAACTAATATCATTTTTTCATTCCTTTAAAAATTTATTTAGTTATATTGTATCATAAAAAAAATAAATAATAAACAAATGTTATCTAATTAATATCTAAAAAAATGAACATTAAAAAAGTGAAACTCTATAAGTTTCACTTTACAAACTAAGTATATTACAATTCAAGAAATTCATTATCGTCTTTTTTTCTGTTATTGTCCGTTTTTATGTGTTCTAATTTCGTTATGGATACTTCATAAGCTGTTTTAGTTTCATATTGATCATTTCTATTTCTTTTTTGATATTTTCTGCTTTGTATTCTGCCCCAAATTTTAACATGATCTCCTACTTCTAGCTTTTCGCAATATCTTGCATTCCTACCCCATGCTATACATGGTATATAATCCGATTTGTTATAGGACCTATTAACTGCAATAAGCATATCAGTTATTTCCCTTCCAAAAGGAGTAGTTCTATACTTCGTTTCTTTACACAAATATCCGTTTAGAAAGGCTTCATTAGGATGTCTCTGTAATTCTTCCAACTCTTCTTCACTAGGAACATTAATATCTCTCACAAATACCCTTAATAGCAATTTATTACTTGTGTCCTCATATCTATTATAAGATCGGAACTGACCATCTATAACAATATTATTTCCGATGTCCATATCGATATCATTAATAATCCTCTCCGATATTATAACAGGCAGCAAATCCTTTGTCTCACTTAATCTTGGTACTTCTAAATAGAATTCATAAAATTTTTCTCCAAATACTTCGTGGCTGAATTCTAAATTACTGTTTATTATTCCAACAACTCTAATATAATTTGACTGCATCTGTTTATCAATCATAACCTTTTTCTTCCCCCTATAATTTGTCTTATATATTTCATAATATTCAAATTTATATAATATATGCTTTTAAAATCTAAAAAATATACAATTGTATTCATTATGAAAAGTATTTTCTATAAAATATATTGCTTTGCATTACTTAAAATTACATCTGATATTTTAATATTTCCTTAGCATGTTTTAAAATCAGATTTTTCTTTATTCTGCTTCATATTTTTTCACCCTACTACATTTTACCGTTCACCCCTTCTTTGAGATATGATTACACACATCATATAATTGACAGTAATAGAGTATATTATTTGTTCGATTTTTATTGCCAACCTTATAAGTTCGATATATAATAACTGGGTATTATTTCAGAGTTTAAGTATTTGATTTACTTCGGTATCTCTACTATTGTGAAATTGTTTTAGTCGATTCAATAGACTCATAAAAAGAGTTGCTTCGCAACGCCGCTAGGGGGACCTATGTCCCCCTTCGGCGTAAAAATGCTTTATTAAAGCATTTTTACTGAGCACCCCCCTTAACGGCAAGGACGTTCCGTCCTTTGCAATCCTCGTTTTTTATTATATAGGAAAGGAGAACTTTCCTATATAATAAAAAATACATAGAATTGCAACCGATAGTTTACAGCAAGCTATTGTTAGTGGGAGAAATGCTTATCATCGTTATAGCAATCGTTTATATACTCGTAATTAACCCTAGGTACATGAATGGATAGTTTATAAAGAAAAATAAAAAAGTTTAGTTGTTTTTTAACAAAAAGAGCATTGTGTGAAAAGTCCACATTGTTTTTACTTGATATAATCTACTCAGAACAATAAAGGAGGTATAGATTATGCACGCATGGGAAGCAATTCAAAAAGCTGTAGATTTTATTGAAGAAAATTTGCAGGAAGAAATCAGCACTGAAACGTTAGCTGAAATAGTTTCTCTATCACCATTTTATTTTCAAAGATTATTTAAGAGACTGGTCAATAAGTCGGTGCAGGAATACATTAAATTGCGTCGTTTATCAAAAGCAATCGAAACATTCAATACAAATGAGAACCGGATTATAGACGTTGCATTAGACTATGGATTTTCCAGTCATGCAAACTTTACACGCGCTTTTAAGGAAACTTATGGAATTACACCAGAGGAATATAAAAAAAGCCGTCCAATGATGAATACTGTTACAAAACCGGAAATCTCTATGAATTACATTTTGATTGATGAAGGAGTTCCGCTTATTGTCGGGGATATTGTGTTAGAAATTCAAAGAAAGAATGTAACAACTTCTGAAAAATATATTGGATTTACTGCTGATGTAAATATCGCGGAACAGACCCCTGTCGGTGAAAGTACGGGTATTGATGTTCCGGGGCAACTTTGGGTAAAATTTCATAAAGAAAAAATGGCACTTTCTAATTTCATAGACTTTGATATTGAATTAGGAATGTCCTATATGGCTGAACCCGAGAAAGGGATATTTCAGTATTTTGCAGGAGCATACTTACAAAATGAGTTACACGATACAAGCAATTTTATAATTCAAGAACTACCCAAAGGTGAATATATCATTTGTAAAATAGAAGCAGAAAGTTTTGAATTGCTTGTAAAAGAAGCGTTAGACAAAGCGGGTAAATATCTGTTTGGTACATGGCTACCAAAACACCAACTTACTACTGAACCGTTTTCAGCAGAAAAGTATTATACAAATTGTGATAACGGGTATTGCATGGAAATATGGGTAAAGCCAATACAAGAAAATAGATAGTCTGTTTATACTGCACAACGGTAAATAAAAAAAACCGTTGTTGCGGCGGTAGAGTTTTAAGCGGCAAGAATTTGAAAAGTTCATAGCCCGTAATATTACAATATAGCAAAGTCGAGAAGTTTGGATTGAATTTTATTGAAAAAAAGGAGGTTGTATGATAAAATATATTATTGCATTGGACTCTTTTTTGAGATAAGAAAGGACGGTTTATTCTCTGCAAGATATTACACGAAAGACCTCAAACACAAAGAAAAGTATTTTGAAACATTGCCGCAAGCGAAAAACTGGCTTGCTGATGCAAGATATGAAGAACGGCATAATTTTATTGTCACTTCTCCCGATATGACCGTAGACAAATGGTTTACTTACTGGATTGAGAATATCGTTTGTGACCTTGCACCAAATACAATACGCAATTATCAAGAGCGTTACAAATAGAATATTCAACCTGTAATTGGAGCTATGTGCATTGTGGACGTGAAGCCCATGCACTGTAAAGCTGTCCTGTCTACTGGCGAACAGGAGAACCCGAAAAAAACAGCTCCTATGACACACACCTATACAAGTTGTGTGATTAAGCCGGTATCAAACGCTTTTGTATGCACGCTTTATGGCATACTTACGCTACACGCGCTATCGAGCGCGCGTACAGCCTAAAGTTTTACAGCAGCTATTAGGTCACGCAAGCATTAAGACAACAATGGACAGATATGTTCATGTTACAGATGAATCACTGGTGAACGCAATACGCCAATTTCAACAGAATATGCCGCCAGTTTCAAAAAAAGGGCGTAAAAAGGGCGTACAAGAAATTTAACGAAAGGCAGAAACCCTTGTAAATCAAGGCTTTCTGAATAGGTATAAGATAAAATGAAATTAGGTATAGTAGGACTTCCTAATGTAGGTAAAAGCACATTATTTAACGCAATAACATCAGCAGGAGCAGAATCAGCAAATTATCCATTTTGTACAATAGAACCAAATGTAGGCATGGTTAGCGTTCCTGATAATAGATTAGACTTTTTAACTAAAATGAGCAATTCGGGTAAAACAGTACCTGCAGTTATTGAATTTTTTGATATAGCCGGATTAGTTAAAGGAGCAAGTAAAGGTGAAGGACTTGGAAACAAATTTTTATCTCATATAAGAGAAGTTGAAGCTGTTGTTCACGTAGTTAGATGTTTTGAAGATGAAAATGTAATACATGTTGAAAGCACAGTAGATCCCAAACGTGATATAGAAATAATAGAATTAGAACTTATTTTAGCTGATTTAGAAGTAATGAGCAAAAGACTAGAAAGATTAAACAAATTAGTCAAAAATGATAAATCTTTGAAACCTGAATTAGAATTAGTACAAAAATTAGTTGATGCTTTGGAAATGGAAAAATCAGCTCGTTACTTAGAATACACTGACGAGGAATTGAAACTTCTAAAAACATTTAATTTAATTACAGCTAAGCCAGTACTATATGCTGCAAATGTTGATGAGGAATTTTTAGCAGATCCCTCATCTAATGAATTCGTAAAAATAGTTAAAGAACATGCTTCTAAAGATAATTCAGAAGTTATTGTAGTTTGCGGTAAAATTGAAGAAGAAATTTCAGTTCTTGAAGAAGAAGAAAAAAAGGAATTTTTACAAGAACTTGGACTTAAAGAATCAGGCCTTGATAAACTAATTAGAGCTAGCTATCAACTGTTAGGATTAATAAGCTTCTTTACTACAGGTCCTATAGAGTCAAAAGCTTGGACTATTAAAAAAGGAACTAAAGCTCCACAAGCAGCAGGTAAAATCCACAGTGATATTGAAAGAGGATTCATAAGAGCAGAAGTATCATCCTATGATGATGTTGTTGAATATAAAACAATGAACGCAGTAAAAGAAAAAGGTTTAATGCGCCTTGAAGGTAAAGATTATATAATGAAAGACGGAGACATTGTATTATTTAGGTTCAATGTTTAAAATCAAAATTCTCGTCATCCTTAACACTGTAGGGTATGCATTGTATGCATACCGAGGGACGCATTCAATGCGTCCCCTACAGATTAAATCAGTCACTATCCAAAATCTTTACTACCTCATTGATATCTGTAATTGGTAATGAACATTCTTTGTTCTCACAAATATAGAAAGTTGTTTTATTATTTTTCAATTTATAATCCTTAATGAATTCAATTGTATTTCCAACTTCTTTCAAATCATCATAATTAACTACTAATACTGTAGTATTAATTATGAAATTTGTTTTTAAAATATTATTTATATCTTCTAATCCTTCGTTATTATTCAATATACAAACTATCTCTTTAGTAGGATATAATTCATACATTAATGAAATCAAAGCAAATGTATATCCAGCAGGATATTCAGAAATCATATCAGTTAAAAAGGTAATCTGCTTATTAGATACTTCTTCAAGACCTATATTTCCAGTAATTTTAGCAAGTCTTATTAAATTATTAGAAGCTACAGAATTACCCGATGGTAATGCACCATCATAAACTTCTTTAGGATTATATATTAAACTTTCGCCTTCATTACTTGTCATATAAAATCCACCATTTTTACTATCCCAAAACAAATCTATCATTTTATTATTTAACTTTATAGCCCTACTTAAAAATTTAAAATTATAAGTAGCATTATACATTTCTATTAATGACCATACATAAAAAGCATAATCATCAAGTGTTCCATTTCCAATAACAGAACCCTCTCGAAATCTTACACTTATTTTATTGTTTTCATCAATTAAATTTTCATCAATAAAATTAACCGCCTTTTCAGCCGCCTTTAAATATTTTAAATCTCCAAAAGTTTTATAAGCTAATGCAAAGGCAGCTATCATCATACCATTCCATGAAGTTAATATTTTATCATCCTTATGAAGTTTTATTCGTTTCAACCTATAATCATATAATTTTATATTTAAGCTTTCAATTCTATCATCTTTTTTATAATAATCTTCGTTATTAAGTAAATTTAAAATATTTTTTCCTTCAAAGTTTCCTTCTTTAGTAATATTGTAATAATTAATAAAATATTTTCCATCTACTTCGCCTAAAACATCAATTATTTCAGTTAAAGTAAAAACATAATACTTTCCTTCTTCTCCTTCACTATCTGCATCTTGAGCTGAATAAAAACCACCGTTATCATCTGTCATTTCTCTTAATATATAATCTAATGTTTTAACAACTATATCTTTATATAAATCATTCTTAGTAATTTGAAAAGCTTCAGTTAATACAATAACTAATTGAGCATTATCATATAACATTTTTTCAAAATGTGGTACTAACCATTTATCATCAGTAGAATAACGAGAAAATCCATATCCTATATGATCAAATATTCCTCCTCTATACATGCTTTCTAATGTTTTTTCTACCATATAAAGAGCTTCATCATCATTTTCCATTTTGTAATATCTCAACAAAAACATTAAATTACTTGGTTGAGGAAATTTAGGACTACTTCCAAAGCTTCCATATTCTTCGTCAAAATTTTGTACAAAAATACTTTTTGCATCAAATATCAATTCCTTAGTCGGCATTAATTCCCTATATTCCTTTTCTTCCTGACTTTTTATTAATTCAGTAATTTGATTACCTGAATTAATTAGTTCATCGCTATTATTCTTCCATTTTGTTGCTACAATATCTAATATTTCTAACAAACCCTTCATGTTATATCGTGCTATTTTAGGTATATATGTAGCTGCAAAAAAAGGTTTTTGCTTTGGAGTCATAATTATGGTTAAAGGCCATCCTCCAGCACCAGTCATTCTTTGGGCTACATTCATATAAACTGCATCAACATCCGGACGCTCTTCCCTATCAACCTTTATTGAAATAAAGTTATTATTTAATTCCTCAGCAATTTCATCATCTTCAAACGATTCATGTGCCATAACATGACACCAATGACAAGTACTATATCCGATGCTGAGGAAGATTGGTTTGTCTTCCTTTTCAGCCTTTGAAAAAGCTTCCTCTCCCCATGGGAACCAATCAACTGGATTGTAAGCATGTTGTAATAGATAAGGCGATTTTTCATATATCATTCTATTAGGTACTGCATTATTGTTAGTCATTTTATCAACTTCCTTCATAATGTATTTCGTTTTATTATACCCAAAAAAATAAAGATACTACAAATGCCACCTTTAAAAAAAATATTCTATTGTAACTTGTTTTATTTACTCAGTAAATCAAACCATTTCAAATAGATATTTTCATGAACACTATCTTTCAAATATACAAAATTAAATTCTCGATTCACTTCAAAATTATCTAGATTTATTTTATAGAGCTCACTATTTACCAAATCTTTTTGAGCAGCTGCTTTATACATAAATGTTATCCCTAAATCCTGTGCAACAAGCTCTTTAATGGCACTCATATTTCCAATTTCAATTATACTTTTAAAATTATCTTTACTTAAATTTACCTCGTGAAGAATTTGCTCTAGAATATCACGAGTACCAGACCCTTTTTCTCTTAAAATGAGACGTTCATTCAAAAGTTCTTCTAAAGCATATTTCCCATTTTTAAGTGGCGATTTTGATGAACAAACAGAAATAAATTGTTCTTTTCTAAAAAGCTTATAACCATATTTAGATTTATCAAAAAAGCCTTCTAACAAAGCAAAAGATATTTCACCACTTTGAAGTTTTAATAATAGTGATTTGGTATTCTCTACGAACATATTAAAATGCAAATTTTTCTTTTCTTTCATTACCCTACTGATAATACTGGGCATAACAAATTCTCCGATTGTAAGTGTTGCTCCAAATGATATAGTAATATTTTCATTATGAGATATAACCATTTCTTCAATTTTCTTACTATCTGCAATCATTCTTTGAGTGTACTCATATAGTTTTTTACCTTTGCTTGTAATAGTAAGATTTTTACCACTATAAATAAAAAGCTTACCACCATAAATTTGTTCTAAATATTTAATGTGTTGCGTTACTGCAGGCTGTGTCATATGTAAATTTTCTGCTGTTTTTGTATAATTTCTAACCTTGCAAAGCTCTAAAAATGTTTTATGTCTAAAGTCTATCATTATTACCACCTATAAATTTATTTTATATGTTTATAAATAATCATAATTTCATTTTATCGATATTCTAAGATATAATCAATACAAAATTATTTTTGAGAGGTGTTAATAATGAAAACATTAAAAAAATATTCAGCTGGTATTTTATTAACAATACTTTTAGCAGTAATCGCCCTACTAATTAGTAGATTTATTCCAATGCACTTAATAAGTGGTAGTGTATTTTCTTTAATTATTGGTATGCTTTTAAATCCATTAATTTCAAAATACACTACATTTTCAACAGGAATTCAATTTGTTTCAAAACGAGTGTTAAAAATTTCTATAGTTTTAATGGGATTAACATTAAGCTTTTCGCAGGTGTTGCAAGTTGGTAAATATTCACTCATTGTTATGTGCTTTACTCTTTTTACCGCATTTGGTGGTGGTTACTTGGTTGGCAAATTATTTAATATGAATTGGAAATTATCAAGTCTTATTTCAGCAGGTACAGGAATATGTGGTGGTTCAGCAATAGCTGCTATTGCTCCAGTCATAGATTCTCAAGACAAAGATATCGCCTATGCAATTTCAGCTACTTTTATTTTTGATGTAATTATGGTTATTTTATTTCCAATAGCAGGTCGATATTTTGGAATGAGCGATATGGGGTTTGGTTTATGGGCAGGTACTGCTGTTAATGATACTTCATCAGTAGTTGCTGCTGGCTATGCATTTTCTGATGCAGCCGGCGCTTATTCAGTAATTGTTAAACTTACAAGAACTTTATCAATCATACCAACTGTCATGATATTTTCTATAATAAACGCAAAATTAAATCAAAAAAAACAAATTATAGACAATAAATCAATTAATAAACCAAAGATTAATTTTAAAAAGATTTTTCCATATTTCATATTATTGTTTCTCTTAATGGTAGCAATAAAAAGTACAGGCATTATAAGTAACAGTATAAGTAATAGTGCTTCTAACATAAGTAAATTTTTAATGATTATGGCTCTTGGAGCAATAGGATTAAAAACAAACTTTAAAGAAGTATCCCAGTCTGGCTTTAAACCAATGATGCATGGATTTATTATTTCTACATTAGTAGTCGTGGTATCTTTTGGTGTTCAGATATTATTAGGACAACTTTAGTACCTTATACTTAGATTTAACTTAATAATATAATAAGAGTTAATTAGTTTCATTTTAACTAATTAACTCTTATTTATATCTAAATTATGTTTACAAAATTCGTCATTTATGATAATATTTAATAAATTAATATTAAATACTATTGAGTTGCCACCGGGTAACTCATATAAGGTACTTAACTTTATTCCTTTAGGTCTTAGTAGGAATAGTTGTTAGGTTTTTTTTATGCTTATCTTAGGAGGAAATTTTAAATTGAATTTAATTAAGACATTTTTAAGATATGTGACAACTAATATTATAGGTATGATTGGAATTTCATGCTATATTTTGGCTGATACCTTTTTTATCTCTAAAGGATTAGGAGCAAATGGATTAACATCTCTAAATTTATCAATTTCTATTTATAGTTTTATTCATGCTACAGGACTTATGATTGGAATTGGAGCTGCTACAAGATTTTCAATTTATCGAGCAAAAAATGAACAAAACAAAGCAAATGCTACTTTTACAAACTCCATTAAAATAGGTATACTATCAGGGATACTTTTTCTTATAATTGGTTTATTTGGTTCATCAATTCTTAGCAATTTATTAGGAGCAGATAAAAATACCTTTGCTATGACAAATATCTATCTTAAAACAATTTTATCCTTTGCACCTTTTTTTATTCTTAATAACATTTTTATTTCTTTTGTTAGGAACGATGAAAATCCTAAATTATCCATGTTAGGAATGTTAATTGGAAGTTTTTCTAATATTTTTCTAGACTATATTTTTATCTTTACTTTTAAATGGGGGATGTTTGGAGCTGCATTTGCAACTGGACTAGCACCTATTATCAGTATGAGTATTCTAATGATTCATTACTTTAAAAAGAAAAATAATTTTCATATTCAAAAGTCAAAATTATCAATAAAGCAGTTAATTCATGATTGTAGTTTAGGAGTATCTTCCTTTATAGCAGAGATTACTTCAGGTATTATTCTTATTGTATTCAATTTACTTATCTTAAATCAAGCTGGAAATACCGGTGTAGCAGCATATGGTATTGTAGCTAATTTAGCATTAGTTGCAACTTCTATTTATACAGGTATTGCTCAAGGAACACAACCGATATTAAGTGAAAATTATGGACAAGGTAATAATGAAAAAATACGACAACTATTTAAATATGCAATTAGTACATCAATCTTTATTTCCGTTATAATGTATATTCTCGTTGTTATCTTCAATAAACCATTGGTAGGAATATTCAATAGAGACAATGTAGAAACCCTTTCTAAAATTGCATCAAGGGGATTGAATCTATATTTCACTGGTTTCTTCTTTGCTGGAATTAATATTATAATTTCAGCTTCATTAAGTTCCATAAACGAACCAAAACATGCATACATTATTTCAATTTTACGTAGCGGATGTATTATTGTTCCATTAGCTATATTACTATCATACTTTTTTGGTATGACTGGGATATGGATTAGTTTTCCGTTATCAGAAATAATAACATTAATTATAGGAATGTATTTTGGAAAAAATGCTCAACAAAGCCTTTAAAAATGTACTGTAATTTAAATACAACAAAATTGAAGTTTTCTTAGGATAATACTATAAAACATGTGCAAAATACTTTTAATATATTAATTTGAAAGGTGAATATATGATATCAATAGAAAGATCTTATTCATTAGTATATAAAAATATTTTAAAGGCTGTTAATCCATTAAAGAAAAGAATAATCAAAACTGAATGTATTGTTCATAAATTTATTAATAATCAGTCATTAGTAATATTAAAGAATGATGGCCATATAGATGTATATAATATTTTAAATAATTACATTAATGAAATCAATGCAGGCGCTGTTTGGGCAGACCAAGATTTAAAAAGTAGCAATCATTTTTATAATCCAAAAAAAGATAGGGGATTATATGGAAATAGTAATGCTAAGAGAGAATGTATCTTTTACTATAAAAAAGCCCTTAATGAATATTTTAATGATGATATAAAAGGAGCGATGTTTTATCTAGGTGCTGCTTGTCATTTAATTCAAGATTTAACAGTTCCCCAACATGCTAATATTGAATTGTTAAACGATCATAGAAGTTATGAAAATTGGGTAATCAAAATGTATAAACACCATGAAGAATTTAAAATTTCCAATGGAGGAATATATAATAATTCATTGAAATATTACATTCTTTATAATAGTAAACAAGCAATAAATACATATAATATGTATTCTAATATTAAAAATGAACATATGCGTTTTTATAAAATTACTTCGAAAGTTTTATTGCTAGCTCAAAAAACTACAGCAGGGTTAATGTATAAATTCTTTTATGATATACAAAAAAATAAAGCTATAAGAATTGCAAAAAGAAAAATTATGACGGAGACTGTGAAACAGTTTGTATAAAACCATTGTTTTTCAACTTGATTTATAATATACCAATTCTTAAGATAACTCCTTCTCTAATAGAAAAAGGCTGTTCTCTTGCCTCATATAATCCGGGGATTATATTTCCATTAGCAACTCAAATATCAGGTACGGACGATTCTATACACCTTAAATATTTTAAGTTTCCCCATTTTCAATTTTTAAAAACTTATGAAGCCACTAATTTAAAGTAGTTGAAGATATCAAATTGTTGTGATTTAATGTTTTTAGGTATAAAGCTTTGAATTCCAACTTTAGTTTTAACTAAAATGCTTTCTATAGCATAGCCAATGGCATAGTAAATAAACTTAGGAATGTCATAAATTCTCTTTGAACATTCCTTAAGTTCTTTAAAAAATATACTATCAGCTTTTTCAGATGTCATTATACCAATGTACCCAACAGTAATAGTTGCAAATAGATTAAAATTACGTATAGATTTTAAAGACCAAACTCTAATATCTTCAAAATCAAACTGCTGTTTTTTGAACTTAAAATATTCTTCAATACGCCATCTCGTTAAATACACTTTAGTTACTATAAGCGATATCTTTTTCTTTTCAGATGATTTTAAATTTGTAAGTAACATCATAGGAATCTGTCCAAAACCGTAAACTACTATTAAGGTTAATTCTTGTTTTGGAAATTCGCATAAACTAACAGGGATATAACTAATTTTACAGTCAATATTTTTTTTATTTTTCCCCTTGAATTTTAAACAATAATTACCTTTATACTTACTAACTACATCAAGAACATTTTGAGTTTTATCATTATAGATAACATTACGATTCATTTTTATACGTATTACAAAACGTTCTTTATTCTTAATAAAATATCTAAAATATTCATTTGCATCAAAGCCTCTATCTAATGTCCTTATGCATTTGTTTCCAAAATTTTCGCTAAGTGACTTTAAACATTTAATATTTTCATGAGTTTCACTGATAAATCCCTTTTCTTCTGCTGAAAATACTTTTTCATAAACGGGAAGAGGCATTTTTCTATTAGAAGTTAATACAGCAGCTTCGATTGTTTGGTACCCCTTTACTATTTTACCGGTACTACCGTCACGTACGTCAGCTAAAGCTTCTAACTTTTTACTGCATGGTTTTGCTATGTCTGAATTATCAACGACAATTACAGAATAATCATCTTTAATATTTTGTTTAACTATATCAACATAATTTTCCATAACCTGATCACCATCATCAAAATCATGAAGATTTCTTGACAAACGTTCAATAGTTTTTTTAAGAGTTATAGATTCTTTTAAAGAACGTGCAATTTCACTTAAATGAGTTTTATTTCCTTCGAGTAAACCGTAAATCATCTGTGTTAAGAACTTTATTTTAGGACGTTTTAAACCAGTAGAAATTTTATTTGAAAAATTTGAAATATCCCGTTTTAATTCATAAGCTAATCTGTTATAATTAATCATGCAAGAATGCTCCTTTGTTTAGTTTTTGGTTGCACATTAATTATAACATATAGGTGAGCATTTTTGCATTTTTTATTGTAAAATCAACAAATCTGTGTTTAACATTTTATTTTTTTTCTTAAATTGTGGATAACTAATATTATTTTCATTCTTTTATTTTAATCATGGTCTTGAAAAAATGGGGAAACTTAAACTTAAATATATATTGACAATGAATTATCAAAGTGTTATTATATATTTATCTCATTGACCGGTGGTCAACGAAATATATTAATCAGGAGGAGTAATAGAATGAAAAGAAAATTAAGTTTGTTTCTTTGTTTAGTCATGATATTAATTACAGTAGCAGGATGTACGCAACAGAATGAAACGCAGCCATCATCTACCGAAAATACTGACAGCACTAACAACACTACTAAAGCTATGATGGCACCGGGAACATATACTGCACAGGCCTATGGTTTCAGCATGTCCTGGCCTGATATACTTAAGGTAACAGTATCTGAAAATTCAATAGAGTCCATCGCATTTGATGAAGAATCCGGAAGCACGTCTTCCATGGTTGACGCTGTGGCAGCAGCTATGTTTCCTCGAATACTTGAAAGCCAATCTATCAAAGTAGACATGGTCAGCGGTGCAACCGTTACCAGCAATGCAGCTCGTATGGCAATTGAAGACTGTATCAAACAGGCAATTGTAGCGGCTGGCAATGAAGAATCCGCCATTGACACATTCAAAAAAGCACAAGAAAAAACTGGTGGAAGCGAAGAACTAGAAACACAGGTGTTAGTAATAGGTATGGGTGGCGGCGGCACTTATACTGCCCTTCGTGCGGCAGAAGAAGGTGCAGATGTTTTGGTTATTGAAAAGCAGGGACGCTACGGCGGCACTACTGCTCTCACCTCCGAAATACAATCCATCAATCCTCCTCGTGTAAAAGAAATTTACAATAATGGTGAAGATTTTACTGACGCAGATGCCATGTATCAAGCATGGACAGAATATACGGAAGGCGACGCCAAGCAAGAAATGTTGGACCTCTACTTCGAAAACTCAGGCCCGGCATTCGACTGGTTAGCTCTCGATCATGGTGCCAAGTTCGATTTTGACCCCAAACCAGGTTTTACGCCTGCGGATTGGTATAAAGTTAAATTCCAATGGTACCCTAATATTCCTGCTGAACACCCCGAGGCACCGACCCACGGTTATAACAAGCGTGAAATAGCTTCGTATTTCGACAAACTTGTTGAAGATTATACAAATTTAGGCGGAAAATACATGCTCGAAACAGAAGCTTATGAACTCATAACCGATGAGACCGATACAGTTGTCGGCGCCAAAGCGAAAAATCGCGTGACCGGTATCGAATACACAATCAAAGCTGACGCAGTCGTTATAGCAACAGGAGGTTTTTTAGGCAATAGAGAAATGACAAACAAATATCTTTCAGATGAATATTTTCCACTCAAGGGCGCTTGGAAAATTTACGGCTCTTATGGCAATGACGGCAAGATGATACAATCTGCCTTCGATATTGGGGCAGCACCTTATAACATAGGAATGGCTCCTGAGGTTCACATGTCCGGTTCAGATATGTTCATACCTCACAGCTACGGCTTTCCCATTAACAAGGTTGAAGGTCAGACAAGCTTTAATACAGGGAAACAAAGCGTTTGGTCAGTTGCTGACCTTCCAATGTTCCTTGGAATTACGCCCAACAGCTTGGCTGTCGATATGCAAGGAGAACGCTTCACAGCAGAAACCGGTGTAGCCATGCTAGATCCTTGGTTAGCCGGTCCTAATTTCTATAGCATCTGGAGCAGTGACCAGATTAACGACGTACGTGACAATGGATTCAAGCATTTCCTAGGTGGTGTGTCATCAGGTTTTCTTGGTTACACAGGAGAAATACCTGTAAATACACCTTTACCTGAAACGTATGATGTATTAGATGCAGGAATTGAGATGGGCTTTATCTTCAAGGCGGACACCATTGAGGAATTAGCTGAAGCCATAGATATAGATTCATCTGCTCTGAAAAATACAGTTGAAAACTACAACAATTACTGTGCAAACGGCAAGGATGAACAGTTCAATAAAGATGCGCAATTTCTCGAAGCTATTGGTGAAGGTCCTTACTATGCTGTAAAGATGGCAAGCTACTCATACAACACCTGTGCAGGGCTGGATGTAAATACCAGCTTACAGGTGCTTAACACTTCTGGTGAGCCAATTGAAGGACTTTTCTGCGTAGGTAGTGATTGTGCAGGCGTTCTTTTCACAGAGAAAAAACCATATGTAACATATGGTGGAGCAAACAACGGTTGGGTTCTCACCAGTGCATATGTTTGTGGTGAGTCTGTGGCAGATTATGTAAGCAACAGATAAAATCTATTCCATTTTACTTTTGCAACGTATGGGTTTCAACTCATACGTTGCACTTTTATAAGAACATTCTTTTCAATTAAAACTTCATTTGAAAACTTTTCGACACTCTTGTTGTTTCACAATATGTATGATAAAATAAATTTAATGAAAAGACGAAAGGATATTTTACATGAACAAAAAACCAACCAACCGCGACTTACAAGCACTTGAAACTGAACAAAAAGTAACCGACATGGCAATGAAGTTGGTGAGAGAACTTGGATATGACAGGGTAACCATTAGTCAGATATGTAAAGCCTGTGGCGTAGCCAAAGGCACATTTTATAGCTATTTTACTTCAAAAAAGGATATTCTTATTAAACTAACTTCACGATTTAACAAGGAATTGAGTCAATTGTTTATTTACGACGAAAACCTTGACGCTGTGACCCTTTACCAAAATGCGGTTACATCCTACCTTAACTATGTAAGCAAGGATGGTCATACATTTACCAAATCCTATGTAAAAGCGATGATTGATGAAGAATTGGCAACAGAAGAAAATACCTCTTTAGAGTTACAACAAAACTTTATAGATAAAGTGCTCCGCAAAGGATTACGCGATGGTGACTTTCAACTTAACATGAGCTGTGATGACTTTTTTGTACTTTTCAGCGCAGCACTCATGGGGGTTTTGACACAGTGGAGCATGAGGAAAGAAAGCGATGAATTAATCGTCATGGGACAACAAGTATTGTTTCCTCTCATTAATCTGATGAGAAAGTAAATCCAAGAATTTCACCAAAATAATAAGGTTGTTTAGAGGCGGGATAATTCTTGGAAAAGTAGGTTAAATTTTCTTTTTTCCGCCTTTTGTAAATATTAAAATAATCACAATTATAAATACAAAAATCAAAATAAATGGTGAAAACATAAAGAAAAATCCAAAGACATTGCTTATTTCCTTTTCAACCATATCCATCATTGTTACTTTATCTCTGTGATAAATGGTAAATGAGAAATCATCATCTGGTAAACTTTTTATTGAAGCTGTGTAAGTATTTCCTTCTTTATTTAATTCTATGCTACTTTCCACAACAAATGGAGATTCTTCAGGCGGAATAATCTTAATATTTAAATTTTTGAAATCATTCCAATTTTTTGCAGGATTTAAAATATAATCGTAAGTA
This sequence comes from Sedimentibacter sp. MB31-C6, assembly GCF_035934735.1. Taxonomy (NCBI): domain Bacteria; kingdom Bacillati; phylum Bacillota; class Tissierellia; genus Sedimentibacter; species Sedimentibacter sp. MB31-C6. The sequence goes on along the minus strand of NZ_CP142396.1, from coordinate 2,846,848 downwards.
TATACAGGCTCTTTAGTTTTCCTCCTATCCATGGTTCCATCTGTTTGGTAACTTACACTTACTGTTTTCTCAGAATTTTGCGGAAATTCTACATTGTAAAACAATATTATCATTCTATTTGTACCGCCATAAGACAAAGCTTCATCATCAGAACAATACCCCAAATTGTTTGAAAATTGTTCATCCAAAACCTTTGCAAATACATTATACAATTGAATATCTGAAATATCATCATAACTTACATAAGAATTCTTTCTTATATTATCAAGCAAATTGGTTTTTACATCCTCTTCTGTTTCAGAAATTTCATATTTATATAAGCTTGTTTTTTCATTTCGAGTTCCATCGGTATATCCCTCAATAGTAAAATCAATATCGTCTCCCAAAACAAAAATATTTAAAGTACTTTGTTCCCTGCACCATCCATGTATAATTGTTTTTTCTCCTGCTCTGCTAAGACCTCGAAATCCCGTTGTAAAAATCTTCGTTTTATTATGGTCAAATGTTAAGTCAACAAAAATTTCAACACCTTCATCAGATTCCGGTGTTACTTTAATAGAATATAGTTTACCTATTTCATTTTCAGTAAAATTTTCTGCAATATAAATATCATTAGTAATTGCGTCTATTATTTCCTCAAAATCAAAATAATTTTCTTCAGTTTCCTCAGAATTTTTAAAGCCATTTTTACTTTTTACTGTTTCTCCCAAGTAAATTTCATATGGCAATTCTTCATTGTCGGCAATTATTTTAATATTATCATTTGAAGCAGATCCTAAATTCCCTATATAAGGAAATGCCATTTGTACTGATAAATCATCTGTTGTAGGATTAACCATTTCATATTCTGCAGTTACTATGCCAATGGGAGCGTAATGTTCTTCCTCACCAGAAAAATCAAATGTCAAATTTTCTTTTTTTACTTCAATGGGAGTATTCTTATCAACAGCTAATACACCAGACGAAGGAAGCCCTGTCATATATACCGGCCCAGAATTAGCAAAAACAACAGCAAACGAGAAAACTAACAAACCCACAATAATTAACTTAATTACTCTTTTCACAAAAACACCTCGCTTAGTGGGACAATGTATCAGAAGGTATAGTCCCTGAATCACATCTCTTATATTAGACTCAATTATTAGAAAATTGTTCCAATACAATTTTTAATCACTGGTGTACTTACTGCCTTCTCTTACGCTTAATTTAGACAAGTTAGAGTTATTGATAAACTCTATAAACACTCCATATTAAATGATATTCGAGAGACTCATCATTCAGTCTCAATGATTTCTTTAAATAAATCTACTGCAATTTCTATTAGTTCATCCCTAAAATCAAATTCATTGGTGTGAATATCCGGATAGTCTTCCCCGTTACCGATTCTAAAGATAGCACCTTTTGTTAATTTAGTATAATATCCAAAATCCTCCGAGCTTCTTTTGGCTTCTTTTAATTCTACTATACGGTATCCTTTATTTTTTGAGGCTTTTCTGACCTTGTCGGCACTTTCAGCGTGATTATATGTTTCAGGGAAAAAACCACCATGAGGGATATCTAAATATTCATCCATCGGAATTGCATCAAAATCTGCGCGAAATGCTATGTTTTTCTTACCTTCTTTAGCTTTGTATATAGCATAAAACCAACAACCTTTGTCCACAATTATTAAATTTGTATATTTTTTTAAAAATTCAATTAAATGTTTTTTCGTCCACACTTCATTATTAGAAACTTCAGGATGTTCATGTAGTTCATGACGCAACCCTACTGCTAAATCATAATTTTTCTTATTCATAACTATCTCCCTTTGGAATTTTAAGGACGGATCTTAAACACACTGACGTGTTCTAGCCAGGTATACCAATGTCTTCAACAACAACATCCCCTGTATATACACCCGAGTTTAGCAATCCACTTTTCATTTTATGAAAGGTAACAGTTTTATAAGCCTTAACACTTATGCCCATGGCCTTTCCTGTATCACCGTTCAACCCTGATGGAACATCAACTGCTATAATTTTTTTTGATTCTTCATTCATGATTTTAATTATATCATAATATAAACCTTCTACATTCCTATTTAATCCGATTCCAAACAAAGCATCAATTGTTAAGTCGCTTACCTTTAAATCTTCTCCAAATAAAGTTAAATCCTTTTCATTTCTTATAAAACTAATATCTGCCTGAAGATTTTCTATAATCCTTAAATTAATATTGAAATCTTCTGTACCATTTTCGGTCTTTCCTGCAATATATATTTTTACCTTTTTGTTTTTCAAAATTAAATGACGTGCAACAGTAAGTCCATCACCGCCATTATTTCCCCTGCTACATACAACTGCATAACAATCTAAACCTAAATCTATATTGTTGACAACTTTTAAAGCAGCATTTTCCATGAGTACAATACTTGGGATTCCAATTGTGTTTATAGCATAGCTGTCTGCTTCCTTCATTTGCTGGCAACTTATTACTTCCATATTAAATCTCCTATCATTTGAGTGTTCCTAAATTTAATATTTTAAAATCTTTTTTATGTTTTCCCTCATAAGCTGTTTTTCAGTCTTGTTATGAGATAATAAACTTACTAAATCTTTTTGAGCATCATCCAAGTTATCATATTCCTTTAAAACTCTGAAGTGCCAGAATTATTCACATTGCTTTGATCAGAAATTCTGTATCGGTTACCATTCAATATCCTCAGGATATTCAAAATCCTTAAGAATTATTTCACTTTTATGGCAGTTAAATCTTTTTGCTGCATCATCTATTGACTCTTTCATAGCGTAATAATCATCTTCCTCATAAAACAATGCAATTCTTTTAGATATCTTGTTGAAATTATTTTGCCTTTGTTCCTTTGTCATATGTATATATTCAACATTTATGACATCAAGATATTGGTGGTACATATTATACATTACATGGCTGTGTTCGTTCATATATCTCAACCATATACTGAATTGTCTTTCAGTTAATAATTCTTTGGCACATAATGCAAATTCAGACTGGAAGTTTCTAATTGTAGCTATGGTTTTATCCCATACGACTTTTTTATCAAGTGACATATCCGGCATATATTTCTTCTTGGTAAGCTCTTGCATTCTTAAATCAATTAAGTTATTTAATGCAAGTACCGTATAAAGCATTTCAGGATATAGACAATTGCATTTATAATAAACATTATTAGTGTTTGTTATAATTGAATGATATTTCATTTTGTACTCATCCATATTGTTGTCCATTAAAATAACTTCTCTGTCTCCTTGATAAGCATGCCTAATATCATAGCATACACCTAGTATTCTGGTTGACATTTCTACATATTCACTATTCTCTTCCGAAAATTCATCTACAGTTATTGTATAAAACGCCTCAACTAAATTATCTAAATCATAATAGTCGCCTATTATACTTATGCCTGTAAAGTTTTCAGTATTTTCTAATTTAATCATACTTTCCCTTTCTGTTTTTTTTAATATTATACCCATCTTTTCAAAGACCGTTTAAACTCTTGATGAAATGAACTCTACCAGAAATCATCAAGATAACTTATTAAGCTTTTTCGTTTGACCGGATTCCCTATAAAGATCTAATAGTCTTTATTTAACATCTTCCCGTAGAAATCTTTGATCTCAGCATCATTAGAAATTGAAATTATACTTAATCCATGTAGTTTACCCTAATCCTTAAATCAATTTCTAAATAATCAAGGGCTTCCTTACCAATTTCCATCACTTCCCTATAATCGTGTACTTTTTCAGTTTCAGGGACTTTTCTCGCAATGGCGTGAATACAATTTCTTAATTCTTCTATATCCATATTATTAACTATTTCATCTGTTTTTTGAATAACTACTTTATAATTCATTTCTCTAACCGTTATCCTTTATTTGTGTTTAAATTAAATATTTCTATACCCAAGCTCAAAATATTAGGTTTTTAACCTAATCTACTTAACACCTACCATTCTTTACTATTCATATTCTAAATCATTGTCTTTACACCACTCGATAAGTTTTTTTTCTAAAGCCTTCTCTTTGAAGTCATACCAATTTTTCTCTATACCTAAATAATTTATGGTATCTTTAAATCTTCTAAAAGCACCTCTGCCTGTAATAGCCCTTTCTAAGCGATTAATGTAACTTTCATTCGTTAGAGAATCGATAAAATCTTCCATTATTTGACATTCATGAATATCAAATTTTGACGGCAATGATATATAATACTCTTGTTCTTGAAAAAAACTAATTCCATCATGAATATCATTCTTTTCCCAATCTAAATACTCATCAAAATTATCATCTTCATCAGATTCTTCTGCAATTTCTAAAAAGCGTTCTTCAATTTCAAATATTTCTGCTGTTCTTATATCCAAAAAATAACGATAATCATCAAATTGCATATCCAATCTTTCTGCTACTTCTTTAACATTTACCTTCATGTAATCTTTACGAATTTCATTAAATGAATTAACTGTAGGTAAAATTACATCCTTTGGAATTATTGTCTTGTAATACTGAAACAACTCCGCTTCAATACTCTCTGTGTTTTCTGAAACAGGCTCCTGAATAATTGCAGATTTTAATTTCTTTCCTAAAATTCCCGTTGCTTTATCAGGTCTTATTATAAATCCAATGCTTCCATTTCCATGATGAACAGGCTTTGAATCAAGAAATTCTTTTGTATGAAATTCAAGCGAAATATCTTCCTCGCTTTCATATTCAATAACAGGATAGTACATCCCCTTTGGACAAACTTCTATTAAACTTTTTTTAATATTCCTTTTTGCCTCTTCAATCTGCCCTTTAGTCATATGTTCCAGCAGTTTAGGGCTTGAGAAGTTTTTTTCCATATCACACCAAATATCCATGAGATAAACCCTGTTTATTTGAACCCAATTCTCTTCGCTGTCTTCCGTGTTTTTAAACCATAATTTATCAGTATATTCTCCATTTACAGCAAGTGTAAGAGGTTGTTCAACCAAATATGAAACACTGTTTTTATTCATAGTGAAATGCAGCTTAGCATTATGTTCAAATTTCGGTATTTCAGTATAATCACCGGCAAGTTCAATGCTGGTCAAAAACAACATATCAATATTTTGATAATCAACACCCTCAGGAATCCAGCCATTTCTCAACAATTCAGACAGAAACAAAACACTCTCTCCATCTTTAAAGTCTAAGAGACGGTTCTCTGTAAAATCTACATCAAATCCCATCTCACCAATAGATACACTTTTTATAGTTTTAAACGATTGAGCAGCTTCTATTCTACCCCTACCCTTTAGTATTGACCTGTTTGTCTCTTGTTGTCTAATCTCGGAAGGCTCTGATACTTCCATCTCTTCAATTTTCCGGCGATACATATCATCATATTCTAAAATAATAAGACGCAATTTCTGTCCATATCGCACTATCCCTGCAATATTACAGACAACACCATCTATCTCTACATTCTTGCCAATTATTCTTACTTCATTTATTCTTGATAAAAGCTTTTGTATATATTTAATATTCATGTTATCTCCTTTTAATCCGGTAAACCTCGACTACGGCATCCTCTCTGAATTGTTTTCTTAAAGGATTTACCTCAACACTCCATATTCCATTACGCTTAATATCATATACTACCGACCATACAGTATCAATAAATTATTTATATCACCTAGCAATTTTGATTTTTTTCACGATAATAGGGGCTCAAATTTATAAACAGCTCTTTTAATTTTTCACTGTCATCACATTTTGTAAATATATGTTCTAACAATTCCTCTTGTCTTGCTTGTCCTAATGTTAATCTATATAATGATAGTATCTTAATAAGTCTTTGATAATTACCTATGTCCTTGCTCAGAGGATAAGAAGCAATAATTCTATCTATCTTTATTTCTTGGTTATCAGGTAAACACCAAAACGGTATTAATTCAGAATAACTATCTTTATACTCTTCTTTAGCACATTCAAATAATTCTTCCCATACATCTTTTTTAAAATTAATATTGTCTCTATATTTTAATGCAATATTATGTCTGATTGCAAGACATTTAAATCTGTTTATTCTGCCTTCTCTCTGCTCTAAATCAATTGGATTGGATGGGAGATTCCAATGCATTACCTTCCTGCAATAATAATGAAAATCAAGTCCTTCCTTACCTATAGATGTTGTTGCTAAAACAAAGGGTCTAAAGGGTGAGTTAAATGAACTCCTAATGCTCTCCTTACGATTAGCATTTTTACTGCTGTCTCCTTCATCTTTATAAAATCCAACTGCATAATGGGATCTCATATTTATGCCTTTATTTTTCTTGTTTAAGGCACGGTCCTTAAATTTATTGTAAGTATCAACATTATAACTTGATGTATGCATCTTCATTGAAAACATCATTTCTGAATGAACAAGTTTTGATTTATGTTGAGAATCACTGTATCCGTTTGATTCAGCAATCATATGTACATATTCATCAAGTACCGACTGAAGGTTGCCGTCTTTGCAATAATTAAGTATGTTTTTCCAATAAGCATCACTATTCTTTCTTCCATAGCATAAATCAATTACAGCAATAGACTCTTGTTTATTAAACATATTTATCATTAATTTTGATATTTGTGTTGCGTTAACACTGTCTTGCCCATTTGCTCTGTATGCACAAACAGCCGGTGAAGCAATTGCCATATTAACCAATACATCTGTTAAATCCTTTGGCATCTTTCCCAATTGCATATTTTTAAGTCTGTCATTATATTCTCTCAACTTCTTCAAATGCGCTAAAAATCCCTTTTGTCCTCTGTCCTTTTCTTCTTCATCTGTATCTCCGGAAATTAGCTCAGCCCCGTAATGAAACCATGTTGTAATATAACCTTGACTGTCAAACAACAATGGAGCAAGGTAGTACCATCTTTCATCATCCCTGTTTCCAAAACCTTGATATCTCTCAAACTTTCTCAATAAAGCGTTAATTTTTCCGGCTAAATCTTTTTCAATATATTTTAAAGATTTAATGTATAAACTGTTTTACTGATATGTCACTTTTGTTATCCGGTATATAAATAGTTTTTTTACAGTGATAGTCATAATAATTTTTTGTCATAGTCTTCATTGAAATTTTTGCTACCTCAACTATTTATTTTCGTATCCTACCAAATCCCAAGAAGTTATTAATCCTAATAATTTTTCCTTTTTAGATCCTGTCTCAGTAATAAATACTGTTGCAATCCTTTTATTATTTTTAAGTCCTTCTCTAAATATATCTTCAACATCAATTAACAATGTATCTTTAGATACAAATTCAAAATATTCGCTCTCATGTTTATCAAATGGAATAAAGTCAAAAACTCTCTTATCAATGCCTCTTTTTCTAATATCACATCTTCTTTGTGTGCAAAAAATGAAAAAACTGTATTTTCACTAAAAACACCAATTATTTTGCCATCTTCCAACACAAGAACATGCGTGTATGTATTTTTGTTCATTTCTTGTATTACTTCAAGGGCATTACTATTTAATGAAGTTTTATATATATTGTTTGCATGAATAACTACTGTATTAAGTGCCACTGGCGGTTTTGTTACTTTATCTAATAATCCTTGATAAAGTTTTACAATATTACCATGAGGTTCAGCTATTGGATCAGAATTAAAATCTTAACTCTTTAATAACAAACAAACCTACCCCAAATAAACATTATTATTGTGCCAATACAAAAACTCTTTTGCAGGGATATCATATTTGTTTTCCGGCATGTTGAATAGTTTTTTGCCGTGGAAATCATAATAAATCTTTCCATTGCCATAATCCTCATTCAGCCTTTTACTTACTTCTACTTTATACTCATCATTAACCGTAATGTATCCCTTATCAAATAGCTTATGGATATCAGTTCGTAATAACAAACCATTGTTTGCTGAATTAGGTCCATTGTTTGAAAATGATTTTATATGTGCTGCATCAAGAACAGGCAAAGTCTTTTCTCCTGTAACTGAGCATTTCCTATTATATGCATCAGTTACTAATACTCTAAAAGCACCTTGTCCTAATCTCGGCTTTACAATTTGTTCCATTCCATAACGCTCAGAACTTTCATATTCATAGGACTTATTAGCTGAAATCAGCCTTTGTTTTTTCAACTTTTCATTAACCTGCTGAAGTAACCTTTGACCAACAAAAGTATCTGGAGAATATGTTTTCCCTGTTTGTATACCTCTTTTCCAATCAGCCGGCACGGGTATCCAATCTTTTTCATCAAAGAAAAATGGTTCAGTTAAAATTATACAACCTATATTATGATTGTTATCAATAATTGATTTTTTGCTCTTATATTTAATTACTCTTTCATTTAATTCTTGAAGGGTTTTAGCTCCATTTTTAATACCAAAAGCATCCCATGCCAAATATGTCGGCAGAATAGAGTATTTGACAAAAAAACCTCCTCCCACAATATAGTTATTCGGGCTATGTAATTTGAATAGAAATAGTTCATTAGTTTTTAGTGCCCTAAAATTAATATTACCGCTAGGTTTCCAAAAATTAACCTCATCGCAGTTTTCATTACTAAGTATTGAATACCAATCATAGTCAGTGATTCCAACATACATCTTCATTTTATTCACCTTCTTAAATTCAGATATAGAATATATAATTCAATTAATTAATTCCGTTCTATTCTATTGTCTTCATATTTAGCTTGATAACTATGTAAAACATTCCTCATACATCTTGTATTCAAAAACTTTATTTAACATTTCCCCCAATTCCTTCTTATCCATTTCCAAATCGACTTTTATAATTTTAATTGTCACTTGTCCATAATTGGTTTCTATTAAAATCTCTGATTCAATATCTTTATAATTTATATCTCCTAAGAGCTTTGGATAAACCAATGCAATTTTTTTACATTCGTATCTGATACTATAAGCAAGCATTTGATAAATGTCAGACTGTGAAACATTTCTATTGTTTAATATATCAATTTCTTTGTACTTTGTATCGATTATATATTTAACATCTTCATTTTCTGTAATTGTTATATCTGGTATTAACTGCAGCTTATTATTGCCATCTTGTTTTGCTAAGTATCGTACAGGTCCTTGATAATTAACCTTATAATAACTATTGTAAGATTTAATTGCTTCAAATATATACATTTCAAACAACTGATTAATAGGGACTAAGAAGCTAAACACCATTTCGTCACCTCTATTTAGGTTTGGACTTGAATTATAATAAAATAATTTTGCCAAGTTAAAAACTGGTTTATATTGATTGTTAAGATGTGAAAATTTAACACCTTTCCATATATCATTATTTAAGCGGACAGCTTCAACATCCTCCAACCAAAGAAGTGATTTCTTAAGCTTCATTTTGTTTTCTTTAACAGTCGTCCTATTAATTAAATTTAATATTACTGTTTTAAAAATTCTATTAATAATAATATTTTCAGTAAATTGATCATATCTTACATAATGAAGATGCTTTCTGTAGCTGTTATACTTTACTGTTTCTGCAAAATCAATTTTACCTTTAATAAATGATTGGTTCTCTAAACATAGATTATAGTTTCTGTTTACATCTCTATTAAGAAGAACTAAAAGTTCATCAATAAAAATTCCTATAAACAGTTCCAACAAATCACCCTTATACTTACCAATAGTCAGTGGTGACGGTATCTTTTTAATACTAAAAAATTCAGAATTAGATAAGAGTCTGATTAATATTTCAAATGCCTTATTGTAGTCTTTTTCCATAAATGACTTAATTGCAATTTTAGGATAAATAAGCAGCCGTGTTTTGTTAACCTGTACAAAACCAACATAATGACTTATTAATAAATTCCCGTCTGCCTGCAAGTTTATATTGTTTTCTCCTATAATCCCTTTCATTGATAAAATATCATTTTCTTCCTGTTTGGATAGTACTAATTTTGTTTGTCTGTCTTCAAATACTTTAATAACTCTTAATCCATCCATTGCATTAACCATATATATCAATTAATTTTTGTTCAAATTCAGAGATTCCTTTGTCATTCACAACCGTTGATAAATGCTGAACGTTTCCGTAATTGTTATAAAAGCTATCCCCAACAATGGCTGTCAAAGATTCAATGTCATTATAAAAATATTCACCAAGCAAAGGCAGGATTTTATAATACCAGGTTTGGTACAAATTAGTTAAGGTTTCAATTCCCATAAAATATGCATGTCCTATTCTGTGGTCGCCATCAAGCCTTTCCATTATTCTGTCATTCATAGTATCCATGAGCTTCGTAAGGTCAATCTTATCATTAACAATATAATTACCTGCCTGCGACAATACATTAGAGTCAGGTCCGATTTCAACAAATGTAAATCTCCTTCGCAGGGCTGTATCAATTGCCGCAATAGATCTGTCTGCAGTATTCATGGTTCCGATAATGTATATATTGCTTGGCACAGTAAATTCTTTTTTAGAATAAGGAAGAAGTGTTTTTAAGCTGCCTCTTTTATCCTGTTCTATAAGAGTAATCAATTCTCCGAAAATCTTTGCAATATTCCCTCTGTTGATTTCATCAATTATAATATAATAGGGCTTAATTTCATTTTTATCTTCAAGACTTTGAGTCAGCGTACTATTTTTGGATATAATTTTTAAAACGTCAGAAATATTCATTCTCACTAATCTGTATACCGTTTTATAAGTAAGATTGGTATTTCCATTCTCAGCAAATATGTCTATAGGATAGCTTAATTCTTTTAGCCATTCAACACTTTTTCTGTGAGGAAAATCATATTTTGAATCATATTTATAATCTGATTTTATTACGCCTATCATTCTAATACTCCGTGGATCGTCGTAAACCATTACGACATCCCCAAGTGCCATTTCATTAACAAAAGAATTTACTGAACTTGCATTTTGTGCTTGATTTACTCCCTTACCCCTTTCTTCAAGGATTGTTAGTATATCTTCGTAAGATGAATTGCTTAAATTTTGATCTTTCAGCCAGTCAATTGCAATATCACCAATTCTTATACATTCATTGTATGTAGCATCTGACTTACGTTCCCCTAAAGATATTTTCCAAATAGAACTGTTTGAATTTATCATATCAATATATTTAGCGTTATTTTCTCTTTTTATCAATTCTTTTTCTGCATTAATACACAAATCTTTAAATATTCCGTTTTCCAACTTATAACCAACATTTTCATTATCTCCTACATTAAGAATTGGTCTTATACCCTCAATGAATTCTTCGTAAGAATACGATTGATGGAATGTAATTGTTCTTACTCTGTTTTCTGCTTCAACTAATTTATAACTGCTGCTCTTATTGAAATGTTTCTTCTCAAAGTTATCAATAATCTTTTGAGTAGCATAAGTTTTTCCCGTACCGGGAGGACCATAAAGAATCAAGTTAGGATTAAAGTTTAATAAGCCGGCATATTCGGCGTATTGTTCTATATCAATTCCATTATCTGGTTCATCTAGTTCAGGAGGATTAACACCTTGATCGCCAGATTTAGGAGGTGGTTTAGGAGCACTCCTCTTTCTGCCGACCAATAAATTGTCATATAAACTAATTACATTAGATACTTTCATAAAACCATTTTTTTCAAGTTCATCGATTAGAGTCATAAGAAAATTTCTTTTCTGGGTTGCATTATCCTTCAAGGCAAAAGCATTAAGTCTTTTAATAGTATACCTTTCCGGACTTCTCTCAAGATATAGCTCATTAAAATCCTCGTATATATAAAATTTACTGTTGAAATACCTTTGAACCTCAACAATTTTCATTTCATCTAAATTATTTATTAATACTCTTATATCTCCGTCTTTTGGATTTAAATCAATATCTTTTAGTGATATATAAATATTGATTAAATTATTTTTGAAATCTATATCTTCCGGCAAAGGACAGTTATCGCTTGTCTTAATCGGAATGAACCCCAAATTTTTAATACTCTTTGAAACCTTATTTACTAAATCCAAATTATGTACAAAGTGTTTATATCTTGTAAAATCATTTGTCAAGCTTACGTCATCATACTCTTTTATCACCTCAAAAGTCAGAACCCCGTCATGCTTTGGATTTACTATGTTCTTCATGTTTGTATATTCTTTTGCTCTCCACAATGCAACTATTTTACCGACATGATTCACAAAAACATAATCACCGGGTTCAACTCCTCCATACCATGGATTGCCCTTTTCTTGAGCAGAATAGTAGTGTTTCTCTATTTGCTCCGGATATTTACCACTGAATTTTCCTAAAAATAGTCTCATGAATTTCCTCCTGACATTGTTTTATTAGCTAATATATTATTTGTTTGCACTCTCCTATGCAAAGTCAAAATCTCCCAAATATTCCTTTACTCAAATATCCTTTTTGCGTTTTTCATAAGCTAATATTTTTTCCTTATGATCAATAAATTTATGTTATGGATAATCAAATTGATCTATTATATTTTAATTTTTCGAACCTACTAATTGATAATAATTTTATTATATAGAAAATTATAACATTTTTCAACATATAGAATACAAAATTTACAATAAATAACATCCTATACAAGTCGCTTATAATAAATATATTTTCCAACTAATTGTTAAAATTTAACCAAAATAACATCGAAATATTACATTAAATGTAATTTCTCCATCATATTAGATACTTTTTCAATAGAATACTTAATAAACATAAAAAAAATGTGGCTTATGGATAATTGCTATGCAATTACCCATAAGTCCGCATTTACTGCTACTACTTTAGAATATCTTTCTACTAAATTCCTCAACCTAGAATATTAAACAAAACAAACTATTTCACGCTACCAATTATAACCACTAGATAAGTAGTCATAATAATTTGAATTATTTAAAACTTTGATTACGAGGTCTATATGTTGCACAATCTGTTTCATGAACACTGTTAGCGTTAATTGACTGAACTTCTATTTTTTGTGCAGTACAATGATCTCCTTCAGTATAATAGTAACAAGATTTAACAACGCATTTTATTCCCGGATTATGATGATCCATCTTTTGTATTTTGTTTTCCATATACATCTCCTTAATTTCTTATTTATTAAATTTATAATAAAAGTATTAAAACTTTTATTAAATTTATCATTCCCTTTAATAAATAATCTATTATAAATACTACTTAAATATTTTTCTTTTTATATTGATATATATAGTTTTATTTCTTTATTATGTAAATATTTTAAATTACATGCTTTTTTGCATAATTTCGTTTCGCATATTTGAATTATGCGACATAACTCAATCTCGCATTTTACTCATAATATATAGTTTACTCAATGGAAACATGAGAAATAATGTAATAGTTTGTATCATCCTTTTTTAGTGTAAGCACAGCGTTTTTACTATATAAAGTTACTATGTCTCCATTTATTTCGCCCCTTATGCAGTGAAAGATTCCCGGTCCAAAGTCGCTTGCATAACTATAAAATGTTTCATATTCTTCTAAATACAAGGCATCGCCCATATTAGTCATATCGTCAAGAGAGACATTCATATATTTTTTTAAATATTTCTCAACAATAGCAAATGGAATACGTCCAAAAGGAACAGGAGAGTTGTCTATATTATCAAATGGAAATCCCTCCAATTCCTTTAATTTCTTGAGTTCTTTTTCATCTTCTGGTGTTACAAAAGTTTCCCTTGGTATGTAATAAACAAACTTACCGATATCTAAATTTTCTGGTTTATCATAATATGATGTGAAGAAATGTGAGATAGGGTTTAATGTAAATTCACCATCAGAACTTGTTATTTCGGTCATATCACCTTTATTGGCAGGTAGTAGTGGCTCAAACGCTTCATTTACGGTCTGTATTTCTTTTTCTGAAAGTGACCTGCTCTCTGTCTGTGGTTGCGAGCAGCCAGTTGAAACGATAAGCATTAGCATTAACCCTATTATAATTACAAATACTTTTTTCATCAAAATAACCTCCTGTTATATGAAAAGTCTCTGTTTCGCTTTTTAATATTGATGCGACATAATATTCTAATCATACGACAATAAATGTATTGATTTTTCATAGTTGTCTACTGCGTATATTACCAACAATAATGCAACAAGTTGCTAATGCTGCAAAAATGTAGGATATACCTGTAAGGGCATTTAACCACAAAAATGCTACACCAATGCCATACCAGAACTTCCTTATTTCTTTATTTTCCATAGCGACTTCCCCTCATTATCGTTTTAGTTCGCCTAATAATACTTATGCGAACTGATACTATTTTAATATTATAACATGAATTGTAAATTTTTCCATATGCTTATATATATTTTCAACAGAAATAAAGTTTAAGTCGAATTTTTACATAACTATTAACACATATTTTTGCAGTCATTTTTACACTCAATTTTGCACATGTAATAAATTTATTACAACTGTTATTTTGTATGTAAAAAACTATGCAAAAATCAATGTATTTTATTTTTAAAGGCAACATAAATATTGGAATTTAGGCAAAATTAAAGAGTGCAAAACTTATTGTAATTTTGCACTCAAAAACATTTGTAAATTTGTTATTTGCACCCCTAAAGTAAACCCATTAGTATATGATATCTTCTTTTTAATGATAAAGTTAATTTCTCAAAAAGTCTGGCTTAGGCATTATAAATAGACGAGGTTCTTGTAAGTAATCTTGTACTATCCTTAAAGCTTCTCCAAATCTCTGATAGTGAACAACTTCTCTTTCTCTTAAATATTTTAATGGCTCAATTACATCAGGATCATCAGCCATATTTATTAACCATTCATACGTTCCTCTAGCTTTTTGTTCTGCAGCTAAATCTTCGGTGAGATCAATAATTGGATCTCCTTTTACTTGAATATATGCTGCTGTAAATGGTGCGCCTGCAGCACTTTGAGGATAAACGCCCTTATCGTGGTCTGCATAGTAACCTCCTGCCCCAGCTCTTTCAATTTCTTCTGGAGTTGCGCCCTTCATTAACTGACGAACCATAGTACCAATTATTTCTAAGTGTGCTAATTCCTCTGTACCTATATCATTTAATGTAGCGATGGCTTCAGGTGTAATCATGGTAAATCTTTGACTTAAATATCTTAATGAAGCTGCTAATTCGCCATCTGGACCACCATATTGGGTTACAATTAACTTTGCCATTGCAGGATTTGGGTTTTTAATTTTTATTGGATATTCTAACATCTTGTCGTAAGTCCACATTTTTTTAATCTCCTTTCATTATAGCTTAAAATTAGCATCATATTCCCATGGCCAAGGTTCATTAATCCATTGCCATGGATATGGGCTAAGGGAATCATCTTGATTAATCATATCAAAGTTTTTCTCATATTCATCTTTAAGAATCTTGAATTGTTTAGCATAGGTATTACGTTTTACTAAAGCATTACGATCAGAAGGATGAGTATTAAGATATAATTGTAAATCTTCCAGCATCATATGAACTGCTGTTATTTCTCTTTTTAATTCCATTCTTTTATTATAATTCATAACCCTACCTCCTTCTATTAATACTCAGATGATTTTAATTTATATTTTTTATCTCTAGCTTCATAAGGACTATATAGTTCTGGAAAAGCAGTTCCTTTTCTTAATGATTCTAAAGGATTAAAAAGTTCGCATAGTTTTTGATAAGGAACATATGCAGCTGCTAATCTGACATTTTCAATTACCATTTCTTGTGGTATACATTTATTCATAGGCATGGAGCTTTCGTTATATAGATTATCCCTAAACCTTTGATTATTAACCATTTGTTTTATTCCTCCTTTTAAATGTTACTTAATTTTATTATATGGCTCAAAAATAATTAAGTTACTTAATATATATAGAAATATATATTAAAAGAGTTGCTTCGCAACGCCGCTAGGGTGACCTATGTCACCCTTAACGTCAAGGACGTTCCGTCCTTCCTATTTTTTTATTATATAGGAAAGGAAAACTTTCCTATATAATAAAAAGAGTCCTACCTAATGGTAAGACTCGCGGTATGCATACAATGCATACCCTACACATAAATCAATCATGAAAATTGCTAGGAATTTTCATCGATAGATTTTCCCATTTCTCAAATATTAATTCAAGTTTTTTATTTAATTCCTCTTTTTCTTCTAAAAGTTCACAAAGCTTATTGGCATCACGGCTATACAAATTCATCGCTTCTTCAATAGTTTTTATTTTTTCCTCCAATTCATTAATTTCCTTTTCTAATTGTTCTAATTTTCGTTTTAAATTAGAACTACTTTCTGAATTGTTGAAATTTTTTTTACTATTTTCTTTATTTTTATATTGTTTTTTAGATTTCATATTATCTTTTAAGTTGTTCTCTTCTTTTTTGTCCATGAGTTTACGAAACTCATCTAAATAATACGTATAATCTCCATTATATAATTTGACTCTCTTATTATTAATTGAAATAATTTTATTTGCTAATTTATTTATAAAATACCGATCGTGAGATACAAACAACAATGTACCTTCAAATTCCATTAGTGTTTCTTCAAGAACTTCTCTTGAATCAATGTCTAAATGATTTGTCGGTTCGTCTAATACCATTAAATTTGCACCTTCAAAAGTTAACGAGCATAACTTTAATCTGCTTTTTTCTCCTCCTGAAAGAACTTTAATTTTCTTATTAACATCTTCTTTTAAAAATAACACTTTTGCTAATTGTGCCCTAGCTAATCCATATGATATGTTATGCAAATATGAGAAATACTCTAATATAGTTAGTTCCTCATCTTCAAAAATAATATTTTGTGGTAAATAACCAATTTTTATTTGAGAGCCAATTCTTATATTTCCTTTATCAGGTTCTAAATCTCCTAAAATCATTTTAAGCAATGTTGTTTTTCCACTACCATTTCTTCCTATAATACAACAGCTATCTTGATAAAAAATACTTAAATTTGCATTTTGAATTAAAACCTTTCCAGCAAAAGCTTTACAAACATCTTTTGTTTCAACGACTATTTTTCCACTTCTGTTAGTATTAATTTGATTTAAACGAATCTTTCTATTATTTAATACAGGCTTATTTTTTACTTCTACCTTATCTAAACGCTTTTCAAGTTCTTTTGCCCGTTTAAACATTTTATTACTATCTCTCATTTCACCCCAAATACGATAACGCTCTATTTGACGTTCCATCTGATCAATTTTCTTTTGCTGATTTTTATAACTCTGAAGGTCTATAAGAAATCTTCTTTCCTTTTCAGCCACATAATAGCTATAATTACCTAAATAAATATTTGACTTATCAAATTCTAATTCAATAATTTTATTTACTACACTATCTAAAAAGTATCTATCGTGAGATATTACAATAACAGTTCCCTTATAATTCTTTAGAAAGTCTTCAAGCCATTCAATTGTTTCTAAATCCAAATGATTAGTTGGTTCATCAAGTAATAAAATATCTGGCTCTTCTAACAATATTTTTGCAAGCATAACTCTTGTTTTTTCACCACCGCTAAGCTTATTATAATTCATATTTTTTAATGTATCATCAATTTGCAATCCTGATGTTACTTTATTGATTTTTGTTTCTGAATCATAACCTCCTAACAACTCAAATTCATCAGACAATTTGCCATAATCTGTCATTGCTTTTTCTAAAGCATCATCTTTCAGATTTTTAAATTTTTCTTCTAATTCCTTCATTTGTTTTCTTATATGAATTGTTTTTTTAAATGCCATTTCTAAAACATCTATTGTTTTAATTTCATCATCAAATACTGGTATTTGATCTAAATAACCTAATTTAGCATCTTTACGAAGATTGATTTCTCCTTCTTGATAATTTTCTAAACCCATGAGAATTTTCATTATTGTAGTCTTGCCTGAACCATTTTGACCAATTAAACCTACTCTTTCGCAAGTTTTTATATCAAAGGTTATATTTTGAAATATTTTATTTGCAGCGTAGTACTTTGTTAAATTATTTATACTTAATTCAATCATTTTAATCCTCTTTTCTATTATATAACACAAAAAAACCCAATGCTATAAGCCTTGGGTTATCATTTCTAATTAATATTTTTATTAAAAATTATTTCTAATATGATTTATCCAAAACACTTATATATCTTTTTGAACCTATTAAATTTAGACGCACGTATCCCCTTAATTGAAAATTGTGCTGTCATTATAGATTCAAATTTAACATATCTAAGTGTTTTATTCATTGTAATACCTTTCTAAAATAGAATACTTTAAAATAATATTATAAAATATGTTTTTTGTCAATACTTTTTAGAAATATTTGTCATTATATTTGTCATTATCATGTGTAGAGGACGCATTATATGCGTCCCTCGGTATGCTGCATACCCTACAATGAAATGTTCAGATTAATACGAAAATGTTTATCAACTATTTTAATTTGGTTTTATCTCTCCTGCTTTTGTCAAAGCCATTTTAGTAACAAGTGGACCAATTAACTCATAAATTACTGTTCCACATAAAACTATAGTTTGAATTTTATATCCATATTCTGGGACGATAGTAGTAGCCATACCAGCTAAACCAATTGCTACTCCAGCCTGAGGCAGTAATGTGAACCCCAAATACTTTGCTACTATCGGTTCTGCCTTTGATATTTTTGCTCCAATAGCCGCACCTGATACTTTTCCTATTACTCTAAATATAACATATAAAGCACCAATTACTCCAACTGTCGGCAATATAGTGATATCTAATTCGGCACCTGACACAAAGAAAAAAAGCAAATATATCGGAGGAGTCATTCTATCCACCATTTTAAATACTTCTTCACTAACCTCTGATAAATTAGTAAAAACTGCACTCATTGCCATACATGCTAGTAAAGCTGAAAAACCTAATAATTCTGATACTCCTATACATAGGAAAACCATGGCAATTGCCATGGTCAACCTATTTCCACGTCCTGTATACCATGCTGCCAAAAATTTTAATATAATACCGAGTATTGCTCCAAATATTAATGCTCCACCTATTTCTATAATCGGATCTAACAAAGTAGTTACAATAGACCCTGCACCTACTGAACTAATAGACTTTGCAATGGCTACTGAAATACCAAAACACATTAATGCCACTGCATCATCAATTGCTACAACAGGGAGTAATGTATTTGTAACTGGACCTTTTGCATTGTATTGACGTACTACCATTAAGGTAGCCGCTGGAGCAGTAGCTGCTGCAATAGCACCTAACACCAAAGAGAAGGCCACATCATTTCCTGTCAAAATTAAAATTAAGTCCACTATTAATACTGCACTAACAGCCTCTGCAAATGCTATTATTACAGGGGACTTTCCAACTAGTTTCAAGTAAGAAAGCTTAAATTCTGCACCAATAGAAAATGCAATAAATCCTAAAGCCATATCAGGAATCATAGAGAACTTTTCTATCGCCTCCATATTAATGATATTTAAACAATATGGTCCAGCAATTAAACCGATAATAATATAACCAGTTACATTAGGGAATTTAATTTTTTCCATTGCTTTGCTAGATAGCAACCCTAAAATAATGGCAATAGCTAAATACGTATAAATGTTCAAATTGTTCAACCTTATTCACCAAACCCTTCCACATCAGTAATGGGAATAGAGAACATTATACCAGTATTTGGCTCACTTAAATCACCTATAACTTCTTTGATAGTTCTTCTTGTTGTCATTACCTGTTCATTTTTTAATACAAATAGCAATACTTTGCTGGCTAACTTTTCATCATCTGTTAGTATATGTCTAAGCATTCCGAATATAGGTAAATCTTCCATATTTACTAAAGATTTTGCCATGCCTGTACTTTCGACAATTGTACCACCTCTGACTCCTGTTTCAGCCAGTTTTTCCATAATATCATCCACCAATTCAACTTTTTTGAGAATTAGAATTAATATCTGCATATTTTCACCTTCCATTCTTAATTTAATAATGTATAATTGCTAACCGATTGTTATCATACTCCTTTATAAATTAAATGTCAAATTCTCAATATAAATTATAATATATATAATAAAAAAATCAGCTAAGAATTCCGAATTCTTAGCTGATTTAAAATTTTATAATAAATTCATGCCAACTTTTAATGCCTTTTTATTTATCTCAACAAAATGTGGTTTTACATTATCACCAATTATCTTATTCCAATCAATGTCTTCTAGTCCCATTGCCTTAACAATGGTACCAAGCATTATTATATTCATAACTTTTGAGTTTCCAAGAGTTTCCGCCTCTTTCGCAGCATCAATAACAGTTGTATTTGCTTTGCTTTGCAATATTTCAATTGCATTTTCAGGATATTCCGCTTTTCCAGAAAGAATTGGCATAGAATTAATTCTGAAATCATTAACAACTACCTTGCCTTCAGGTTTTAAGTAATTTAAAAATCTTAATGCTTCCATTTTTTCAAAAGACACTAAAATATCAGCTCCACCTATTTCTATTACAGGAGATTCTACTTTGTCCCCATATCTAACCTGTGATGAAACCGATCCTCCTCTTTGAGACATTCCATGTATTTCACTCATTTTAACATCATAACCTGCTTCCATAAGTCCTGTTGTAAGCAATTTACTAGCAAGTATAGTACCTTGTCCGCCAACTCCAACTAATAATATACTCTTTGTCATTATGCTTCCACCTTTCTTATAGCTTTTACTGGACATACTTGAAGACAAACTTCACATCCAACACATTGGTTTAAATCAATGCTTGATTTTTTATTCTCTTTATCAAATACTATAGCAGGACATCCTGTTCTAGTACAAGCTTTACAACCAATACATTTTTCTTCATCAACAGTACATTTACTCTTAAATGCTGTATCAAATTCTTCTTTATCTTCATCAGAAAATTTCTTTAATACACATGGCCATCTAGTGATAATAACTGATGGTTCATCAAGACTAAGAGCCCAATCGAGAGCATTTTTAACTGCAGTAAGATCATTAGGATTTATTACCACTATATTCTTAAAGCCTATAGCTTTAACTATTGCCTCTATATCTAATACAGCTGTTTTATCTCCCTGTAATGTATAACCAGAGCCTGGATTTTCCTGATGTCCAGTCATTCCAGTTATACGGTTGTCAAGTATTACATTAACCGTATTGCTATTGTTGTAAATAACATCAATTAGAGAATTAATTCCAGTATGGAAGAATGTAGAATCACCTAAGGTAGCAACTACTCTCATTTTATTATCTTTTATAGAATTAAATATTTTTTGTGCCCCATGTCCCATACTAATACTTGCACCCATACATATAATCTGATCTTGTGCATTATATGGTTCTGCAAAGGCAAGAGAGTAACATCCTATATCACCTGACATCATTACATTTTTTCTCTTTCCTAACTCATAATAGAACCCTCTATGAGGACATCCAGCACAAAGTGTTGGAGGTCTTCCTACTATTTCTTTTTCTTCATACTCAACTGTTGGTTTTGTTTCTCCATATACTGCTTTTCTTAAAACCTCTGGAAGCATCTCGCCATAAGCTGGGAATAAATTTTTTCCATAACAATCGAATCCTAAAATTCTTACTTGTTCTTCAATATAAGGATCATTTTCTTCTATAACATAAACTTTTTCAACTTTTGAACAAAATTCTTTAATTTTTTCTATAGGCAATGGATTTGTAAATCCGAGTTTAAGATATGATACTGTATCTCCAAATACTTCCTTGGCATAACTATAAGACATTCCAGAAGCAATTACTCCAACTTTTGTATCATTCCACTGGATGCTATTCCATTTAGTAGTATTTGAAAAATCTAACAATTTCTTTTGTCTTTCTTCTACTTTTACTCTAAGACCTCTCGAAACTGCTGGAACAGTAACAAATTTATTAGCTGTTTTTTTATATTTAATTATTTCTTTTTCATCTCTATCTTGGCATTCTACGATACCTTTAGAATGGCATACTCTTGTTGTTGTTCTTAATAACACAGGAGCATCATATGTTTCACTTAAATCAAAAGCAGCTTTTACCATATCCTTTGATTCTTGACTATCTGATGGTTCAAACATTGGAATTTTAGCAAATTTTGCGTAATTACGATTATCCTGTTCATTTTGTGAAGAATGTTGTCCCGGTTCATCTGCTGAAACTAAAACCAAGCCACCATTTACTCCTGTATATGCAAATGTAAACAAAGGATCTGCAGCAACATTTACGCCAACATGCTTCATTGCAGCTATTGACCTTCCTCCTGCTATAGATGCACCAATTGCAGATTCTAAAGCAACTTTTTCATTAGGTGCCCATTCAGCAATAATTTCGTCTTTAAATTCCCCAATATTTTCAAGTATTTCAGTGCTTGGTGTTCCTGGGTAAGCAGCAGCAAATCTTACACCTGCTTCATAGGCACCTCGAGCTATTGCTTCATTACCTGTTAATAACTTTTTCATACCTTCACTCCTTCAATTATTTAAATTTATTTTGCAGCTGATGCTGATAAAACTAATGATAAGTATTTTTCTTCTGAAGTTGACCCTCTCGATGTCAATACAATAGGAACTTTTGCTCCTACAATCATACCTGCCATTTTTGCTCCTGCTGATTCTATTAAAGCTTTACTTAATAAGTTTCCTGTAGTAATATTTGGTGAAATTAATATATCTACATTTCCTGTTATAGGGCTATTGTATCCTTTAATAGCAGCAGATTCTTTATTCATAATCAAATCATAAGATACAGGTCCTTCAACTATACAATCCTTAATTTTTCCTGATTGATTCATTTTCTTAAGAATGTCTGCATCTACTGTTTCAGGCATTTTAGGATTTACAGTTTCAACGGCAGTCATAACTGCAATCAATGGACATTTATAACCTAACTTACGAAAAACATCAACTACATTTTCGATAATTTCTTTTTTTTCTTCAACACTAGGATACATCATCATACCACCATCTGTAACAGAAATAAGCTTGTGATATGAAGGAACCTCCAAAATTGCAACATGTGACATTACTTTTCCTGTTCTAAGCCCTTTTTCTTTATTTACAACCGCTTTTAACAAATCTGCAGTTTGAAGTTTACCTTTCATTATAAAATCTGCCTTATTTTCATTTATAAACTCAACCGCTTTCTCTGCAGCTTCAAAATCACTACTTACATGAATTATTTCATCTTCATCAAATTCAACATTTAGACTTTTAAGAACATCCTTTATCTTAGGTTTGTCTCCTATTAAAACAGGTTTAACTATATGATCCCTCCTCGCTCTAAAAACAGCCTCTAAGGTATGTTCATCCTGTGCAGCTACTACTGCTACCTTTTTTATGTTATCGTTATCCTTAACTTTAGTAATTAAATCATTAAAATTTTTCAAGTCCATATGCATACTCCTTAAAATACATTTTTACGCAAATCTACATTAATATATATAGCAATAACTATGCCAAAACTTTATCGTTAAAAAATAGCCATTATTTAAAATATGGCTATTAAATCACTAATAAAATGTTCAAAATTCTGAACATAAATTTCATTTTTTGGACACGTCACTGTTATTCATTTTATTCCACAGGGATGATCTGCTTATACCCAATACCTTTGCTATATCATTTTTAGACATACCTTGATTTTCAAGAATATCGATAACTTTCACCTCAACAAATCTGTTTATTTCTTTTAAATTTAATTTATTATTGCAATTAATAAGACTACTATTATCATTGTCGTCTTCTGTAATTTTATCATCACTTACTTCTTTTATTATTTTTTCACCAAATTCAACTTCACCAAATATTATAAATCTTTGAGCCAGATTTCTCAATTCTCTAACATTTCCAGGCCATGAATAATTTGTTAGTTTATGTTCAAGCTCTTCACTTATTTCTAAAATTTCTGTAGTATTAGAGAATCGCGACAAATAATATTTAAAAATCGGTATAATATCCTTTTTTCTTTTTCTTAAAGGCGGAATATGAAGTTCCAGAATACTTAAACGATAAAATAAATCACGTCTAAAGCTACCTTCCTTAATTTTGTCCTTCAATCCTTCATTTGCAGCAGCAAGTATTCGAACGTCTAAAGGAATAACATAATCTGATCCTATACGCATCACTTCTTTTTCCTCTAATACACGTAAAAGCTTTGCTTGAAGATTTAACGATACGCTATTAATTTCATCTAAGAATATCGTACCACCGTGAGCTAGTTCAAATAAACCTGGTTTACCACCTTTTCGCGCACCTGTAAAAGCTCCCTCTTCGTAACCAAAAAGTTCACTTTCAAGTAAATTTTCGGTTAAAGCAGCACAATTTACTGCAACAAAGGGTTCTCTACTTCTATTGCTAATATTATGAATACTTTGTGCTATCATTTCTTTTCCTGTTCCACTTTCTCCATAGATGACAGATGTGCTATCTGACACTCCTATTTTAACAGCTTTAGCCAAAGTATCTTTCATAACTTGATCATGGACTATTATATCTTCAAATTTATATCTTGCTACTAGTCCTTTTTTGTTCAATTCATATCTTATCTTTTTTTCCAATTTTTGTAGTTTCGTTATATCTTGAAAAGAACAAAGTACACCTATTACTTGATCGTCAACTTTCAAAAGAGAAGTGTTAGCAGTAATAACAATTTTATCTAAATGTACTATTTCATTATGATTAAAAGTTTGATTATTAAACCCTTCTAACATAAAATTAAGCTCCGGAAAAATATCAAGGAGTTTTTTATTTAGTACTGTTTCTCTGTCCTTTTTTAACAATTCTTGTGCTCTTTCATTATATAAAATTATCTTCCCATCTTTATCTAATGCAACAACAGCATCATGAACGCCATCTAATGTAGTATTTAATATTTCATTTTTATATTTTTGTTCATACAAACTGTCAACTAATTCCCATGCTCCAGTTATTGCATCATGAATAGACTCATCACTAGCACCAATATGAACAAAATCTAAATTATATTTTTTAGCTATTTTACAAGGAATCCCGCCACCTACAATTACTACTTTTGATTGTTTGGAAGCATATTTACTAACTATTGTTTCGATTTCTTCCTTATAAATAAACTTTTCAATGATTAATTTAGAATAAATCATATCCTCCCATTCTTCATAATCAAAATTCTCTAAATCAGAAATAATTAGAACAATGTCTTTTCCAATTTTTCTGGCTGTTTTAATTGAATGAAGAATGTCTAAAGTAGAAATTTTCAAATTAACAACAGGAACATTTACATTTCCAATAGTATAACGATATCCCCCACTTCGGGCAATAATAGCTCTGACGCCTTTCTTTTCAAGTAATTTTCCCTGTTCTTCCATTTTGTCAGAATCTAAAAGCTCAATTATTATTTTACCATTTTTAATATCATCTTCATATAATTCTTCAATATTTTCCTTTAACCCAATATCGTTTGCAATAATACCAATTTTTCTCTCCAAACTAATTCTCCTTTGTTATAAAGTCTAGTCAAGACGAAGTTGATTCTTTATCATAGTTGTCCAAAAAACTATGTCTTATTTTATCTTTACGATATCCTATAACTGTATCTAAGTTTACGTTATGAATACTATTAAAAATATTATAATCAAAATTAGAATTAATCTTTCTCATATATTTAACTAGAGATTTCATTTCATTCCGTTTAGAGCCACCATTTCCTTGTGAAATGCTATCTGTAATTTTACAAGCACATTGAATAAATTCAAGACTATTATATTTGCTCCATGCAATAATATCTTCTTCTCGAATTTTATACATTGGTCTAATAAGCTCCATTCCTTCAAAATTAGCGCTGTGCAACTTAGGCATCATGGTTTTAAATTCACCTGCATACAACATGCTCATTAATGTTGTCTCAATTACATCGTCTAAATGGTGTCCTAATGCAATTTTATTACATCCCAACTCCTTAGCAAATCTATATAAATATCCTCTTCTCATTCTTGCACATAAATAGCAAGGAGTTCCTCCTCCTGCTACCTCCACAACTTCAAATATCTCAGAATCATATATTTTAATGGGAATATTCATTTTCTCTGCATTATCTATTATTCGTTGTCGATTTAATAAATTATAACCAGGATCCATAACAATGTATTCTGCTTTGAATGGAATCTTTGTATACTTTTGTAAATGCTGGATACATTTAGCCATTAACATTGAGTCTTTACCACCTGATATACAAACAGCAATTTTGTCTCCTTCTTTTATAAGCTTGTATTCCTTTATTGCTAACGTAAATCTTGACCAGATTTTTTTTCTGTATTTTTTTATAATGCTTCTTTCAATTTCTTTATATTTTTCCATTCTAACCTCATGCTGTATATTTTTATTATAAAGCTATAGTATTGTGTTAGATATAGCTTTATCTATTGTATTTAAAAGTTTATCGCCTTCAAATTTTGGGTTCTTTATCCAATCAGTAGACCATATTCTATAAATTGTCCATCCCATATCTTCTAGAATTGACCGTCTTAACCTTTCACGTTCTCTAACAGTTCTAGTATTATGATATGTATCACCATCACACTCAATTCCCAAAACAAATAACCCTTTTTTAAAAGGATGTTCAACAGCCATATCCATTCTATATCCAGAACATCCAACTTTTGTTTTTACTATATAACCATTATCAACCAAAAATCCATAGACAACTTCTTCAAAAGATGAATCAATATTAGCTGTATTACACAATATCAGATCGTTTTGATGGTTACTAGATGTTTTTAATGCATATTCAATATAATATTTTAACATTCTAACACCTTCAGAATTAGTTTTATCTAAATCTATATCAGTTGGTTTAATGGAACCAACAAGTTTCAAATTGTATTTAGCACGTGTAATTGCAACATTCAATCTGCGATATCCACCTTTTCGACCTAAAGGCCCAAAATTCATATGCATTACACCATTTGTATCCTTTCCATATCCAATACTGAAAATAATTGTGTCTCTTTCATCTCCTTGAACATTTTCAAGATTTTTAATAAAAAATTCTTCTTCAATATTTTCTATAAAAAATTTCTCATAATATGGATTTGAAAGTCTTCTTTGTCTAATTTCTTTTTCTATAGCGTTTTGTTGCGTTTCACTAAAAGTAACAACACCAAGAGATCTATTTGGAAATTTATCAAAATGTTCAAATATTAGTTCTGCTACACGTTTTGCTTCTTTTATATTATTTTTTCTACCTCCTCTAGTATATATCCCCTCTTCAACATAAATGTATTCAACTCCACAATGTGACAATTTCCCTCTATTAGATGGAAATGTTACCAAATTATTCATATAAATATTTTTATTTGAAAATGCTATCAAATCTTCATATCTACTTCTATAATGCCATTTAAGCGTTCTTTCCGGTAAAGCATTAATTGCTTCTTCTAATATAGAATCATAAAAATCATTATCGTCATCTGTGTTATTAGTGTCAGATAAGTTTGCTGTAAAAAAACTCATAGGTGGTAATTGAAATCTATCTCCAGCAATTATAACTTGTTTACCTCTCATAATTGCACCAATTGCGTCTTCTGTATGAATTTGGGATGCTTCATCAAAAATAATAATATCAAAATTGTATTCTTCAGCTTGCAAATATAAACTTACAGAAAGAGGAGACATTAATAAACATGGTTTTAAAGTTGTAATTAAATTAGGTATATCACTTAATAACTTCCTTAACGGCTTAATTTTTCGCTGCTTATTTATTTCACGTTTTAAAATGCCTATTTCTTCAATAGCAGATGTCGTCACGTTTATATCGGGTAATTTTGCTATTATTTTTTCTCTTATTCTAAACTGTGCTAACCTAAGCTGTTTTTTATCTAGTGTATTGAATTCTTTTATTAGTACTTGATGATTTTTGCCTATAAAATTTAAAACAGCTGGAAATTTAGTTAAGTTTACGTCTTGCCACAAATTATAGAATCTTTTCAAAAAGATATTTAAAATTTCACTTGATTCGCATTCTATATTTTCTATCTTATCAATAAAATCTGATAAATCATTATCTTTACATTTATTTCTAATATTTTGAAAACTAATCCATTCCTCTAATAGAATCAAATTTGTGCATCCTTCAATTTTACTAAGAAGTTTATAAATATTCAAATTATATAATTCCTCTTGGTTTTCAAATAAATTAAAAAATTCACAACATTCTTCATTAATTTCCTTTTTAGCATTTGCTAAATTTTCAACAAAAGTTTTACATTTTATAACAAAAGTTTCATTAGTGCACACTGATGTAATAAACTGTTTTGATAAGGAAAACTCATTACAAAGTTCTTTAAGTTCTTTAACAAGATTTAAATTAATATTTATTCTTTCCCAATCAGTACCAACACCATTATAATAAAATGAATATTTTTCTTTTAATTCTACTTCATGCTTAATAAACTGTTCTTCTATTCTTTGAATTTTATTTAAAGAAATGATATCAGACATTATTATTTCATACTGTAAATTTTCTTTGCTATAACTTTCTAAATTCGTATATGTTGCTTGTAATAAACTGACAGAATTCATAATTAGATCAATTGAATTAATCAACAAAGAAATTTTTTCTTCTTTTATTTCCTTAATATTTTTTTTGTTTAATATTGAATAAATTCTATCAAAAACACTGCTATCCTTTAATTTTTTTATACTCCATTGAAAAGAAATTAAATCTTCATATGGATATTCATTAGATATTAATAATGATATAAATTTTTTTGGAACTTCATTGCTTAATAACAGTTTTATATTATTAGTAATAGTTATAGAATTACTGATTATTTTAAAATCCGTATTTTCTCCAATAAAATTTGCCCCTAAATAACTTTCAAGTAAATAACTCTTCTCTTGAAACCAATTCCTACAAATATTAATGTCCCTAACATTATAAAGTAAATCAATAATATTCTTTATAGTTAGATGCTCGTCTTTACTTAATTTATAGTCATAAATTTTTTCATAATCATTTTTAATTATTTGTACTTCCTTACATAATAAATCAATATATTTTATTATTTCAACAGGATGAGAACTAACAATATTTATATTGGTGATATTTTCTATTTCTGTAATAGCATTTTTTAGTATAGATTCATTTAAATTTCTAATTTCTGCGTTTGTATCAGATAAATTGCAATTTAACAATACCTTTTTCAATTTATCTGAAATCTGAAAATTACCAAAATATGATCTTATAGATTTAAAGTTTGCCCTATTTAAACGAACTAACTCCCAATCTGTATATTTTTCTTGATATAAATCTCCTAACAATTCTTTAGCTAAATTATGATTATCACTTAACCATTGCTCACCTTCTTTAACTATTGCAATATTATTTAGAAGTTTTATTATATCATTATCTTCTAATTTATCTTTTTGATTTCTGTAGCAACTTAAGATAATTTTTCTATCAGCTTTATAACTACCTTTTATTTTTTTGAAAAAGCTAGTATATTCTGTGTTAAATCTAGATAATATTCCTTTATAATCTATGTTAAATATATCATTGCTAAACTTAGAAATTATCACTTCAGTTAATTCTTTTATTTCCACTTGTCTTTCTTCTAAATCAGAAATTATTTTATCTATTACAGAATCCATATTGATATCAAACCAAGATATTGTAGGCTGAGGATTTCGATTTATAATATTAATTAATTTACTTAATGATATTAGTTCATCAAAAGTTTCTAAATCTTTTACCTCTATTATAACAGAAAGTCTTTCAGCTGCTTTATATGCTAATTCAATTATATTTTTACATCTTTCTAATTTAGGCACCTCATTTTGGCTAAAATTTAAAATAGAACGCCTGTCAATTAAACCGATATCTTTTATATTGTTATTTTTTGCTATAATATTTAATGTTTTTGTATAACTTTTTGTTAGCTTATCTATGTAATCATCATAATTCAAATTTACTATTTTCTTATCATAATTTTCTATTATTGCTGAAATATTATTTTTAATAATCAATTGATGTTCTTTAGCATCTTCCAATAAAATTAATGTATCGTTTAGTTGTACCTCATTAAACCATTTATCTGTAGGATTTGTTTTTTTTAAAATGTATCTAGCTAAATCATCCAACCATAAAAGCGAATTAATGGTTTCTAAATTAGATAATCCCAATTTTTGTGTAATAATACTACCCTTATCAAAACTATCTTTTAAAGTATTTTTTATTTCCTTACACTCTGAATCTATCAAACTAGCATTTATTATAATATCTTTTTGTGTTTCATATCTCTTTGTATTAATATGTTTTTTTATTTCTGTAAACTCATTTTCAAAAATATTAATAATATCGTTAGAAGAAATGGCAAAAATATCTTCGTTATATATTTTTTTCAACTGGTTTTTTAAGTCAAAATACTGTTTGCGCTTAAATACAAATTTATTTGACATAGACCTTAATTCATCGATTTCAGCTTCTAGCCAATGAATTGGTATTGGTGGAAGTTCAATGCAAAAGTTTAAAACATCATATAATACTTGCAAATTATTTATGCTGTAGTTAAATTTAGCACCTGTAAAATCAACTGTTTTCTCATATAAATCTATAAACTTTCTTAATTTAGGTAAAAGACTTTTTATAGTTATTTCTATTTTATTTCTTAAATCATATGTAAGAGTCTTTATATTCGAGCTACTCCATGGATTAGAAATAATATCATTATTATTCTTACCAACTGCTTTAGAATATTGATTAATAAGATATTTATAAGAATTAAGCTTATCTGCATCTATATTTTCAACATTATCAATAGTGAATACAACATCCTTAATACCTTCTAATTTAGCAAGCTTACCATTGATTTCATAAATAGTTACATCTAATGGCATAACCTTTGTGTGTAACTGTTCTTGATATTCATTTAACTCCTTGATTTTTTTATCTAAGTCAGATAAATCGTATAAAATATCATCTCTGATATTTTCCACAGTTAATTTTAGAATTCTATCTAGTTCTTTTAAAACTTCCCTCTTATTTGCCCTGTGACTATGTAAAGTTAAGCAAAAATCATCTAAATCTGCCTCGCTAAGCCTTTTCTTCACCACTTCTAAAGCAGCCATCTTTTCAGAAACAAAAAGAATCTTTTTTCTATCTGCTATACCTTCAGAGATAATATTGGCTATTGTTTGACTTTTTCCCGTACCAGGTGGACCTTGCAATACAAAACTATACCCTTTTTTAGACAGCAAAATAGCATCTTGTTGACTTGCATCTGCATCTAAAACTTGATAAGTATCTAAAGGACTTGTATTTTTATCATGATTATAATTATTTAATTCTGCTGGAACCTGACTAATTTCTTTATAATCACCAGCTATTGCTTTTATTACAGGATGATTTATAATTCTTTCTTTATTTCTATCTAAATCTTTATACATATTAATTTTAAGAAATGATAATAAAGTCAATTGAACTTCTTCAACAATTTCCCAATTATGTATCTGAATTATGCTTTTAATTTTATCTAGAAATACTATTATCTCATCATCATGTTCATTGAATTCTGGCAACTTTATGCCAAAATCACTTTCTAATTTATAAGCTAAGCTAGGATTCAAAACTATTTCGTCATCATGTAAGCTTATTTCATATGGATGATTAATAGAAGGTAAAGTTAATTTAACAGGTACAAGAATAAGAGGAGAATGAATTACCTCCTTTATATTTTCTCTATCAATCCATTTAAGCATTCCAAAAGCAAGATATAAAGTGTTTATTCCTTGTTCTTCAATTGATAACTTAGCTTTAGACCTCAATGATTTTAAAATATTATTTTTTTCATTTAAAGACCTATTCGTTTTTAAATCACCATTTATGATAGATGACTTTTGATTTATTGAATTAATAGAATAATCAAATTTTAGTAATTTTTCTTCTTTTACAATAGCACTATATAATTCATTTAATTTCGGTAATTTAATTTCTATGTTTGATTTTTTTGTCGTCCTAAAGTTAATTAACCTATTGCTTTTTCCCAAGTCTAGCAGTAGATTTTTCCATTGTTCAATTTTAAAGTCTAAATTTTCCATAGTTGTCCCCTAATT
Source organism: Sedimentibacter sp. MB31-C6 (assembly GCF_035934735.1). Taxonomy (NCBI): domain Bacteria; kingdom Bacillati; phylum Bacillota; class Tissierellia; genus Sedimentibacter; species Sedimentibacter sp. MB31-C6. Next base: position 2,814,812 of record NZ_CP142396.1, on the reverse strand, counting down.
TATACTATAAATTTATTCTTCATTATTTTATATATATCATAACATCTAAAAAGAGTTGCTTCGCAACACCCGCTAGGGGGACCTATGTCCCCCTTCGGCGTAAAAATGCTTTAATAAAGCATTTTTACTGAGCACCCCCCTTAACGGCAAGGACGTTCCGTCCTTTGCAATCCTCGTTTTTTACTTAAAAATCTAAATCATTTAATGCGTCTCTTAACTTTTTCATCTCTTCTTTAGTAAAGGTAATACCTTTGCCCATTTTATCATGTTCAGGCGACCATTCTCTTATATCATACTTCGGTTCTCTTTCGTTCCAACTTACTAAATTCAACTCCTTAGTCCAACCTTGTGAAGACTCTGATATGACTATTATTTCTTGTGTAATTTCATATTTTAATTCTGCCATTTTAATTCCTCCATATTTAAACATACTTTTTATCTAAATAAAATAGTTATATTAGATGTTATTATACCAAGTTTATTCCAATTTAACAATCAAAACACATAGAGATATTTTTAAAATTTATTATTTTAAAAACTACTTAACGTTAAAAAGCGGTTTTGTATTATACAAAACCGCTTTTTAACGTTAAGTAGTTATTTATAAATCAGTTTCATCATCAGTGTTATTTTCTAAAATCAACTCTTCAGCTATTTGAAGCATACTCGAAGGGACATACAAGTCTATGCCAAAATTATTTGCTCCAAAGTATATTTCCATAATACCACCTGAGCCTTTTGCCTTTTTTAAAACTGGTATATCAAATGATTTTAGTTTTGAAATAATAATATCTGCTTCAATACTGTTTAAATTAGATAAAAAAAGAACTTCATTATCATTACTTACATATTCTTCAGACATTGTAATTCTCCTATAAGTTATATTTTATTATCTATTCAACTGTTATAGCACCTACTGGACATTCTTGTTTGGATTCTTCAGCACAAGATTCAAATTCTGTAGGCACTGGATCTGATATTACAACAGATATATTTTCATCATCTAATTCAAAAACATCTGGGCAAAGTGCTACACAAACACCACATCCAATACAAGTATCTCTGTCAACGAAAGCCTTCATTATTAACTCCTCCTCTCATTTAGAAATAAATTTTTATAAAATTTCTTCTTATTACTATTAACATTTTTATTTTAATATAAAATATATACCCCTAATTATATCGTTTAAACTTAATATTATCTATACAATTACAGTTAAAAAAGATGACAAATCCATAATTTTAGGTTACTTTCATCTACTCAAAATAATACTTAATTCACCTAAATGGATTTGTCATCGTAATAATATTATAATCAATTTTAATTTAAATATTCATTAATTTAAAATTTTTCACTCTAATTCTTTATGATGAATTTTATTTATAATAATAGGTTTTGCCTTTTTATTACCATACTTTGCTTTACCTTGTATTTCTGGTACAGGCGGAACATCATTTTTGGATAGATGCATTTTATGATTGCTTTCTGTACCATGCGGTTCTCTTGGATTTGGTCTTCTCATACCTGCTTTTGCCATAATATCACCTCATAAATAGTATCTTCTTTTCAACACTAAATATGCTAAAATTTTTTGAAGTGTATTTACTTAGTTTATTATATATGAAAAGATTGATTTAATTTTTTGTAATAGTAGCAATTGACTTACCATCTTCTTGAATATAATCTACTTTATACCCAAGTTTCTCAAAATCTCTTACTTTAACCATGGTGTTAGAATCAATAATAACTCCAGTCATTTCAATTTTTTCTTCATCTCTTATTATATATGCCTTTTTGTTTTCGTTATCCCAATCTACTTCTTCTCCAAAAGATTCAGATATAAATCTCAATGGTAAATAAATGCTATTATCAATATTTGCAAAATCTTTATAATCATTATCTATATTTCCTTCTAATCTAGCACTTTCAACTTGAACAAAGTAACTGTCTTCATACCATTCTAATTGCATCTTTTGTACTGGGTTAATATAATTTTCAGTTTTGTTATAAAGATTTTCTAACTCAACTACTTCTATTGTTTTTCCTTCTAATGAAACTTTTTCTATTTTTGTTGGAACAATTGATGTATTAGAATTGATGTTAATCATCTCTATACCATCATATACTATCTTTACTTCTGTTATATCCTTATATGAATCTTTTTCTTTATATATTTCTTCTTTAATTACACTATCTTCTAACATATCTATATATATATCTAATTCGCCTGAATTTAAAAACATAGCAGCTTCATCTATAGCATCATAGAAATCCTGTCTGCTTGATTTTAATTCTTCAAACATAATTTCTTTATCAGTATCTGATAAATCATCTATCTCAATATTGCTATAATATTTTTCTAAGTAATTGATAGTTTCGTCAAACACTAATTCTTTGTTATCTTTAATATAATTAATTAAGTTTTCAATAAAGGCTAATGTATTTTTTGAATTCATTTCTACTACAAAGCCTTTTGATGTTTTTGATATAAGATTTGAGTCAAAACCTTCAAACGCTTTTGTGAGATAATCAATTGCATCATCATATAATTTCTCATTTTTTTCTCCAAGATACATTGTATTTGGATATGTTTCGGTTAAATCAACTAATATAATGTATTCAACATCCTTTAAATCGTTGTAATAAAGTTGTTCAACAATTTTTTTATCTACTTCTGTAGCTTTTAATTGTTCAATAGCCACAAATTCTAATAAAGCATTTTTAGATACAAGTAATTTATTATCAGTTAAAACTAAATTTATAGGTTTTTCTATTTCTATGTCATTAATTTTCATAAGAACATCTAAGTTCATGTACGCAGATTCAACATCGTCTATATTAATTTCACCTTCTATGTTCAAATCTATATTAAAATCCTCGTCTGCTAACTCTTTTGAAATTTCAATTTGTGTATTATTAATAAAATTATATTGTGTTAACTTAGATATCTCCCCTGATAAATTTAAATAACCTAAGTCATTTGGACCACAACCAGTTAAAGCAGTAATTAACATTAAAGCAACTAACACTAATGATACATATTTCTTTTTCATAATAATCTCCTCATAACTAATATCGTTTTTTTATAAAATGTTATATCCTTGAATATACTACCATAATTGTAATACTATTTCAATAATTATAATTTTATCTAATCTGTACTATTATTATACTTCTTCAGCTAGTTCTAATCCCTTTGTATAATCATGGAGTTTATGATCTGCTAAATAAAATATACTTCCTTCAGGATAATTCCCATATTCATCTACTTCTCCTGCAGAAATACCACTTAATATACTAATACCTTCTTCTATTGTTTTTACTGCAAAGATATTAAACAAATTATTTTTTACTGCTTCTATAACCTCATCTTTTAGCATTAAATTGTCTATATTGCTCTTAGGAATTATTACTCCTTGTTCTTTGTTCAAACCCATAGCTTTGCAAATATCAAAGAATCCTTCTATTTTCTCATTGACTCCACCAATGGGTTGTATTTCACCCATCTGATTTACTGAACCTGTAACAGCCAAACTTTGCTTTAAAGGAACTCCTGATAAGCTAGATAATATAGCATACAATTCTGCACTAGATGCACTATCTCCTTCCACTCCGCCATAAAGCTGTTCAAAGGTAACCTGAGCAGTTAATCCTAATGGCTTTTCCTGAGCAAGTTTTCCACCTAAATATCCATTAAGAGTAAGAACCCCCTTAGAATGAATATTTCCACTCATCTCTGTTTCTCTCTCAATATTTATTACACCTTCTTTTCCCATATATGTTCTTGCAGTTATTCTAGAAGGCATGCCGAAGGAATAACCTGTTATTTGCATAACAGATAATCCATTTACCTGTCCTACTACTGATCCTTCTGTATCTATTAATACCTTTTTATCTAAAATTTGCTCTTGTAGCTTTTCCTCTAACATATTTAATCTATATTTTTTATTTTTAATTGCTTCTTCAACATGAATTTCATCTACAAAATCTACTCTTTCCTCTTCTGCTATAGCTGAAGATTCATAAACTATTTCACTAACACTGTTAAACTGAGTGGATAGTTTATTCTGATTATCTGCAAGTCTGGAGCCAAATTCTACCACTTTTGCTAAGGCAGATTTATTAAAAGATATCAAATTTTCTTGTTGACATAAAGAATTAACAAAATATACATAATTTTGTATATTTTCTTGATTTCTTATCATTTCAGTATCAAAATCTACCTTTACCTTAAATTGTTTTCTAAAGTCTTCATCAGTTGAAAGGATATAATAATATTCAGGACTTCCAATTAGTATTATTTTTACATTAAGAGGAATAGACTCTGGTTTTAATGTAACAGTTGGAACAAAGCGATTCTGTTCTCCAATATTTTCTACAACTGAATAGTTATATTTCAAAGCTTTTTTTAAGGCATCCCATGAAAATTGATCCATAAATAAATCCTTAGCTTGAAGGATTAAATATCCTCCATTTGCCCTTTGAATTGCACCCGCCTTAATCATTGTAAAATCTGTTGTTGTAGCCATAGATTGACTATTTGTTTTATATTCAATTTTACCAAAAAGATTGTAATAATATGGATTACTTTCGATTACAACAGGTGCCCCTTTTCTATTTTCGTTATTAACAAATAAATTCACCTTATATCTTATAAACGGATCCATCATATCCTTCGGCATAGAAATTATATTTTCTAACGATTCATTATCTTCATCTTCCATCATTTCATTTTTGATAATTGAAACATTACCATTATTTGATATATCACCAATACTTTTAAATATTAAGTAATTTTCTGATACATCTTTTAGCACCATATCAAGATATTCAATTATTTTAGGAATTTTATTATATTTATTTTTTAATTTATTTATAAATGGTTTTGCCACGAGAAATGCTGTTTGTTTTTGAAGTTCCACTCCTTCATCATCTATTTCCCTTTGCAAAGACTTTACTTCACGTAATTTCTCTTCTATTATTTTGCCAAGTTCATTTCTTTTTTTTTCAATTTTTTCCCTTTCTCCATCTGGAAGACTGTTATATTCTTCTGGTTCCATAGCTTTACCATCTTTTATAGGAATTAGAATAATTCTCTGTTGTGATTGTTCTACATTAAACCCAGCTTCAATGGATACTTTTTCAATATCCTGCATAAAAGAATTCATTTTCTTATTAAATTCCTGCAGTATTAAATCCTTTTTATTTTCATACTCCTTGTCTTCAAAAGCCCTTTTGATTTCTATTGTCAAATTTGATATAAGTTTTTCCATATCTTTTTGAAAAATTTTACCTTGTCCTGCTTCCAAAGAAACAGCAAGCGGTTTTTCCTTTTCATTAAAATTATTAATATAGCACCAATCTTCAGGAACCGACTTTTGGGCAGCTTTTTTTGAGACAACTGTCTTAGTATAAGTGCTCTTACCTGTTCCTTGAGGTCCTACTACAAATATATTATATCCCTTAGCCTTCATGGATAAACCAAAATCCATTGATTTTACAGCCCTTTCCTGTCCAATTACTCCTTTTAATTGATATATATCCTGTAATTTATTTACAAATTCAAGTTCTTCATCACAGTTACAATTATTTCTTAACTTTTCCAAGGATACCTTATAATCATTTACATTTACCATTTAGCTTCCTCCAACTTTGAATTATTTTATTTTTATATACCCTATAAAAAGAGTATCTAAACCATCAATAACAAATAATTGCAATACTTATATCACATTTTCTTATTTAAGTATCTTTTTTTATATTTAATTGAACTATATTTACTAATTTTTTTTATTACAACAAAATTCGTTATGCTACCAACTACGCCTACAACTGGTATACCTTGAACAAATTTTGAAGTTATCATGGCTTCAGATAGTACTTCAGAAGTTTTTTCAATTTCTTTGTTTAAATCAAAATCTAGTTTAATGTGATTATCTATGTATTTAGCAGTTTCGTCGACTAGTGCATTATGATTACTTTGTATAACTCCTTTAGTTAATGCACCTCGTATCAATCGAAGGACATATATTTTTTCATCATGCAATTCATATACAAATCCATAGCTTAAGGCTATCTCATATATGGTTTTTAGTATCATCGCAGTAAATAATGGAATATCTGGTAAACCCATTCCAATAAGGCCTAATCCAGCACCTTCTATAGTAGATATTGATGCGTTAATAACATTACTCTTCTTAGAATGCTTATCCATGGCTCTAATTGACTTTCTATTTACTTTTTGATTTATTAAAAAGTCTTTCATATTATGATCTAACTGTATTTTCTCTTTATTATACATTTTTTCAATATACTTAGTGCCCCTTTCAAAAACAAGCTGAAATGCCTTATAAAACGTAAATTTTAAAGTTTCTTTTAGGGCTTCAGGAACTTTAGATTCCATCTTTTCTACTAATGGATTTATTTTTTCTTGTATTTTATTTTTTCCCTTTTTATTTAATATTTTCTGTTCTTGTTTATCAATTTTTTTTAAGTGATTATTAATTATATTTTTCATTTATCTCCCCAATACAATATATATTTTCATTATATCATATTCTATTTTTAATTTACTTAAAATTTAATTAGAAATATCTACATAAAAATAATGACGAATTCTTTTGAGTAAACTATCAAGAATTCGTCATCTGTGTTTTATCAATCTATATCTTTGCTCTCTTTACAGCTGCTTCTATTAATTTATCATTTTTTATAATAGCTTTTTCATACTTACCTTTACAAAATTCACCTATGTTATCTATGCCAGAAAATACTAAATATATCCTATTGTTATCAATTTTTTCAACCGAAATTGTAATTGATACCTTTTCACCTATTAATGTTGGATAGTAATGATTAAGTTCAATATTTCTTACAACAGTTAAATATCCATCTGGAATTAAAGGGTCGAGCATTTTCCATGAAATTTCAATAATTGTCGCAAGTAAAGCAGGAGTTGACATAAGATTGTCAATAGTTACTGAATTAGATATATACGAATCAGCTGGTGTTATAATCTTTTCATATGTAGTTGACATACCTTCAATTATTCTATGTTTTAACATAATTAACCTCCTACAAATAATATCGTTTTCCTAAACCTATTATATAACAATTTTTGTAAAAAGGCAATAAAATAATTCTTCTATAATAATAAGCAATAACTTCTTTATTATATTTATATTGTATTTAGAAATAAATAATTGTATAATGTTTAAATCGACAATAATAACCTGCAAAGGAGTAACTTATGGATTTTTTAGTAGCACTTTTAGTTTTTACATCTTCACTTGTTATTAGTATTATAAAAAAAATTACAATAATTTTACCATTATTGGTTGGTGTAATTGTCTTTTCTTTAACAGCCTATCACAGAGGTTTTGATATAAAAAGCATTTTAATTATGCTAGTAAAAGGAATGAAAAAATCGATAATTCTAATACCATTTTTTACTTTAATAGGTATGTTGACTTCAGTATGGAGAGCATCCGGTACAATACCTTTCTTAGTTTATTATGGTACAAGCTTCATTAATCCTGATTATTTTATATTAATTGCATTTCTATTAACTTGTTTAGTATCATTTTCCATAGGAACAAGTTTTGGAACAGCAGGTACTATTGGCGTTGTTCTCATTGTATTAGCTAGAGGAGGAGGAGTTAACGTAAATGCAGTGGCAGGTGCAATTATTTCTGGTGCTTTTTTTGGTGATAGATGTTCTCCAACATCTTCTAGCGCAAATCTTGTGGCAGCTATAACAAAAACAAACTTATATGATAATGTGAAAAGAATGTTAGTAACAGGATTTATACCCTTTACTTTAGCAGTGTTATTTTATTTATTTATATCTTTGCGAAATCCAATTAATACAGTTGATAATTCATTATTAATTGATTTACCTAATTATTACAAATTAAATATTATTACTATATTGCCAGCTTTAATTATTTTTATTTTAGCAGTCTTTAAAGTTAATGTAAAAACTTCTATGATATTTAGTATTATTATGGGTATTGTAATATCTGTGTTTTTGCAAGGATTTCCATTTGCTAAAGTTTTGAAGGATATGATATTTGGTTTTAATTTAGATGGTGATAGTATTTTAGCTAATATAATTTCTGATGGAGGAATTATATCAATGCTCAATGCTTCTATTATAATTTTACTAGCATCTTCATATTCTGGTATATTTGAGGAAACAAATATGCTTAAAGATATTCAAAATGCATTAGAGAAACTGAGCGACAAAATTGGAGTTTATCTTACAACAACAATAACAAGCATTATTACGAGTATATTTGGATGTAATCAAACCCTACCTGTTTTACTAACATATCAATTAATGCATAAAATATATGAAGATAATGGTTTTTCAAATAAAGATATTGCTATTGACATAGAAAATACTGTTATACTAATTGCAGTACTTATCCCTTGGAGCATAGCCGTAGGAGTGCCACTTGCCACTCTATCCGTAGGTCCACAAAGTATACCCTATGCTGCATACATTTACTTAGTACCATTAGTTAATATAATTAAATTGCCTTTTCTTAAGAAAAAGAATATTAATGTAAGCTAGTTTCAAGTTTTAATAAATATTCTTTAATATTCAATCCTCCACCATATCCTACTAACTTACCATTAGATCCTATTACACGATGGCATGGTATAATTATTGAAATTGGATTTCTATTATTCGCCATTCCAACTGCCCTTGCAGCTTTTTCTCTATTAATTAATATTGCAATATCCTTATAACTTCTAGTTTCACCATAAGGTATTGTTTTTAAAGCATTCCATACCTTTAATTGAAATTCAGTACCTTTTAAAGCAAGGGGAAGATTGAATATTTTTCTTTTACCACTCAAATATTCTTGTATTTGATTATATCCTTCTTTTATAAGATGAGTTTCTTTTAAATTCTTTTGACAATTTATTTCCTTTTCTTCATTATAGAATAAAACTTCTGTTATTGCATTATTTTCTTCTGCAATAGCAATTCTACCAATTTTAGTTTCATAAATAAATATACTTTTCAACATGTCCACCTGTTATAAAATATTTTAAATCATTATACTATTATTTAATAAATTTTACAACAATACTCTTCAAAATTACGAGTTAATTAATTTTAGTATTTTTGTATATTAAAATTATCTTCTAGCAATGCCCAGTTTTGAGGAAATGGATATCCTAAGCCCCAATAGCTTATACCTCTTAAATTATATTCCTTAACAGTATCAAATTTTGCTTGTGCACTTCTTGCATCTTCAAACCATACTTCATGGGCATTACCTTCTTCATCGGTATATCTATAAAATGGTGATTGCCCTAGATAATCGTATTGAATAGGAACTCCATACCTTAATGCTAACTCTATAGCTTCCTGATTACTAAATGTTTCAGCTTCTTGTCCTTCTATATGCGGAATACGCCAGTCTCGAGCATAAATCTGAAATCCCATTAATATTTTGTTTCTAGGTATTACCGTTACAGCATAATCTAAAACTCTTTCAATTTCATTTATTGGAGAGATTGATCTAGGTTGACCTCCCCGCCAACCCCATTCATAAGTCATTAATATAACAAAATCGGCAATCCTTCCATGTGCTTCATAGTCATGAGCTTCATATAGAAGTCCCCTTTGATCTGAACTTACTTTTGGAGCTAATGATGTAGAAATAAAAAAACCTTCTTCATGTAATCTATTAGCAGTATTTTCTAAAAAACGATTATAAGCTTCTCTATCTTCAGGATATATATATTCAAAGTCAATGTTTAAAATCCTATATCCTTTTTCTTTCATTATTTCAATAATATTATCTTGTAAAATTGACATTGTGGATGTATTGTTTAATATAATATTAGCTAAAACTTCTCCAGATAAATTATACGTAAAATTTACTATAGACATCATAGGTACTACACCTTTAGAAATTGCAGCACCAATAGCTGGTTCATCATCAATAGGTTCTAAACTACCGTCTTCATTTACCAAGTATGCGAAAGGAGTTAAATATGTTAAGTGTTCTCCTACTTCCTCTACTATTGGAACTGCATCCATCCCCAAAATATAAGTAAAGGCATTTACTTCTATCGTTGGTTTTTGTTTTCCTGGAATATTTATAATTTGACCAGGGTAAATTTGATTTGGATTAATAATGCGATTTTCCCATAAAAGTTCTTGAACAGGAACACCATAATTTTGTGCAATTTGCCACATTGTATCCCCAGTTCTAACAGTATATACTGTATCTCCCGACGGTATTAATAGTGATTGACCTATTAATAGTAAATCTGGATTTGTAATATTATTTACTTCTATTATGTCATCTAAATTACTCTGATAGTAATTGGCAATTTGCCAAAGCACTTCTCCCCTTTGTACTACATGAATATGCATAAGTCCCTCCTATATTTTTAAACTTATATATAATATATTCAATTGCATATTCATAATGATTAAATTATTTTTGCAATATCTTTTCTATACTGCATTTTTTCGTAATTAATTTTATTAATGTTTTCATAAACCTTTTGTCTTGCTTCGATAAGTGTTTTTCCAAGAGCGGTAACTGCCAACACTCTACCTCCGTCAGTTATAATTTTATCATCATTCGAAAACTTAGTTCCACCATGAAATAATATAATATCATCATCGACTAAATTAAGACCAATAATTTCTTTGCCTTTTTCATAATTTTCTGGATAACCTCCTGATGCTAAAATTACTGTTGCACTTTTTTCTTTACTCCACTTTAAATCAGAGTCTGAAAGATTTCCATCTATGCATTTTTCCATTATATCTACTAGATCTGACTTTAATCTAGGTAATACTACTTCTGTTTCCGGATCTCCAAATCTTGTATTGTATTCTAATACCTTTGCCTTTTCACCTTGAATCATAAGACCTATAAATAAAACACCCTTGAAATCTATGCCTTCTGTATAAAATCCTTCTAAAGTTTTATCTAATATATTTTCTTTTATATAATTATTTAAATTTTCTGTATAAATAGGATTTGGTGAAAAGCATCCCATACCGCCAGTATTTAAGCCTTTATCTTCATCATAAGCTTTTTTATAGTCTCTGGCACTTTCCATAGGAATTATATTTTTCCCATCAACAAAGCATAATAAAGATGTTTCCATTCCATTAAGATATTCCTCTATTACTATAGTACTGCCTGCTTCTCCAAACTGTTTATCAGTCAGAATACTCTTAATAGCTGATGTTGCTTCATCTTTATTCTGACATATTAAAACTCCTTTTCCTGCTGCAAGACCGTCTGCTTTTACAACTACTTGTTCTTCAAAATTTTTCAAGCCCTCTAAAGCTTCATTTAAATCACTATATACTTCGTATTTAGCTGTAGGTATATCATATTTTTGCATAAAGTTCTTAGAATATGATTTGCTTCCTTCTAATCTAGCACCCTTCTTATTTGGACCAAAAGCTCTTATGCCCTTTTCTTCAAGGATATCCACTAGTCCATCTACCAAAGGACCTTCAGGTCCAATAACAACTAAGTCAATTTTGTTATCAACAGAAAATCTAGTTAACTCACCTAAATTATTCACTTTTATATTAACTATTTCAGCTATTTCTGATATTCCTGCATTTCCTGGTGCACAATATATTTTAGAAACTTTATTACTTTGATTAAGTTTCCAGCAAATTGCATGTTCCCTAGCTCCACTTCCAACAACAAGAATTTTCATGAAACCCTCCTTTTAATCTCCTCTATTATTAATTAAGTTTAGTGTTTAAAATGTCTCATATTAGTAAATAGCATAGATATATTATACTTATCACATGCTTCTATTGAATCCTTATCTCTAATTGATCCTCCTGGTTGAATAATAGCTGTTACACCTGCCTCTGCTGCAGTTTCTACACTATCTGAAAATGGAAAATAAGCATCTGAGCCAAGGCAAGCTCCCTTAAGACTGTCTTTACCTAAAAACTCTTCAGCATGTTCAATTGCTTGTTTGCATGACCAAATTCGATTAACTTGACCAGGTCCTATACCAATGGACTGTCCATTTTTTACAATTGTTATTGCATTAGATTTCGTATGTTTTACAATTTTCCAAGCCATTATTAAATCTTTCATTTCTTGTTCAGAAGGTTCTCGTTTTGTTACTTTTTTTAATTGATTATCTTCTTCTAAAAGCTTATTATCTATAGTTTGTACTAAAATTCCTCCAGCTACTTTTTTCAAATCATAATCATTTTCATCTTGTTTTTGCATAATATTTCTTAATTTCAAAATTCTAATATTTTTCTTTGATTTTAGAATTTCAATAGCTTTAGCAGAATAAGAAGGTGCAACTACAATTTCTAAAAATATTTTATTTATTTCTTCTGCTGTTTTTTCGTCTATTTCTCTATTAGATACAACAATACCGCCATATATTGATGTAGGATCAGCTTGATAAGCTTTTATATATGCACCATATATATTATCTGCAGTTCCTACACCGCAAGGATTCGAATGTTTACAAGCTACAACAGTTGGTTCTTCAAATTCTTTCAATAATTCTAGTGCACCATTAGTATCATTAATATTATTAAAAGACAATTCTTTACCATGTAACTGTTCTGCTGATGTAAGAAGACCCTTATCTCGAATAACTTCTTTATAAAAAGCAGCTTTTTGATGAGGATTTTCGCCATATCTCATATCTTGTACTTTTTCATATGTCATAGTAAATGTTTCAGGTAAATTATTGTCATTATTTTCTTTCTTAATATAATTAGCTATTAATGTATCATAATGTGATGTATGCTCAAACACCTTTAAACATAAGGAAAATTTTGTGCCTAACGAGACTTCTTTGCTATGCTCTAATTCTTCTACTATAACACTATAATCTTTAGGGTCTACGACTACTGCCACATCTTGATAATTTTTTGCAGCAGCTCTAAGCATTGTTGGACCACCAATATCTATGTTCTCTATAGCTATTTCTCTTGTAACAGAATCCTTTAAAATTGTTTCTTTAAATGGATACAAATTAACTACAACTATATCTATAGTTTCTATATTTAAATCTTTTAGTTGTTGCATGTGTTCTGAATTTGAACGCATTGCTAACAGTCCTGCATGTATGTTAGGATGCAACGTTTTAACCCTTCCATCTAAACATTCAGGAAATCCTGTTATATCTGATATTCCTGAAACTTTTACATCTGCATCTTCTAATACCTTTTTAGTTCCTCCAGTCGAAATAATCTCAACACCTAATTCTATAAGTTTTTTTGCAAATTCTACAATACCAGTTTTATCTGATACACTTATTAAAGCTCTCATCACATTTAACTCCTTTACTTATTATTTTTTAATTCTTCATTTTCAACTATTATAACCTTTCTACCTACTACTTTTAATTTACCTTCACAATAATATTTAACTGCTAAAGGTAAAATTTTATGTTCTATTTTAAGAATTTTATTTTGTAGTGTTTCTGCAGTATCTTCATAATCAAGATGAACACTTTCCTGCATTATAATTGGTCCATTATCCGCTTCCTCATCTACAAAGTGAACAGTTGCACCACTAACCTTTACCCCATAATTAATTGCAGCTTCATGTACTTTAATTCCATAATATCCCTTACCGCAAAAAGACGGTATTAATGATGGATGTATGTTTATTATTCTATTTTTATAAAGACTTATAAATTTTTTAGATAAAATCTTAAGATATCCTGCTAATATGACAAGTTCTACTCCATGATTTTCTAACTTTTCAATTAATACATCGTTAAATTGTTCTAAGTTTTCAAAATCTTTTTGATTGACAAAAACAGCATCAATATTATGCTGTCTTGCTCTTTCTAGTCCGTAGGCTTCCTTTTTGTTGGAAATTACAACTGTAATTTCTCCATTTATATTACCAGTTGTAATATTATTAATTATAGACTGTAAATTTGTTCCAGAGCCTGAAATCAATACTCCTATTTTTGTTCGTGACATATCTTCAGCCTACCTTCTCTTTTAACTGTGCTCCCAATTATTACTGGCTTTTCTCCCATACCTTCTAGATATTTCATTACATTTTCTGCTATATTTGAACTTACTGCTACTACAATTCCTATTCCCATATTAAATGTTGAATACATTTCATCTATATCTATATTACCTTCTTTTTGTATAAGTTTAAATATTGGCAAAACATCAATATTTTTAGTATTTATATTAGCTGATATACCTTTTGGAAACATTCGAGGTATGTTTTCATAGAAACCTCCCCCTGTTATATTAGACATACCTTTAATGTCAAACTTAGATACTAAGTTTATAATCAATTTTGTATATATTCTTGTAGGTTTTAACAATGCTTCTCCTAATGTACTTTTTAGCTCATTTATATATTGATTTACATTAAAATTTTTATAATCAAAAAATACTTTTCTAACTAAAGAATATCCATTACTATGAATACCACTTGAAGGAATTCCTATAAGTATATCACCTTCCGTGATTCTCGAACCATCAATTATTTTCTTCTTATCTACTATCCCAACACAAAAACCTGCTATATCATACTCACCTTCACTATAAAGACCTGGCATTTCGGCAGTTTCCCCTCCAATTAAAGCCGCTCCTGCCTTTATACAACCATTTGCAACACCTTTTACTATATTTGAAGCTTTTTCTGGGTCTAATCTTCCAGTTGCTATATAATCTAAAAAGAAAAGAGGTTTTGCTCCTTGACATATTACATCATTAACACACATAGCAACAGCATCTTCTCCTATTGTATCATGAACATCAGTTTTAAATGCTATCATTAACTTTGTACCTACACCATCTGTTCCAGATACTAATACAGGTTCTTCATATTCATTTTTATCAATAGCAAAGAGTCCTCCAAAACCACCAATATCTGAAATTACCCCTTTAGTATGAGTGTTTTTAACATAATTTTTTATTAAATTTACTGTTTTATAACCTGCATGTATATCAACACCAGAATCTTTATAAGTTAATTTATCAGACATAATTACTCCTTTTTATTCAAATTTTGGTACTTCCATTGGATAATCCCCATTTAAACAAGCTAAGCAAAAACCTTGATTAGAATTAGTTGAATTAACAAGACCGTCTAAACTTAAATAATGTATACTATCAGCTTTAATAAAGTCCTTTATTTCTTCAATAGTTTTAGTTGCCCCAATTAAATATTGTCTAAAGGGAGTATCTATTCCAAAAAAACATGAATGAGTAACAGGAGGTGAGGCAATTCTAACATGTACTTCTTTTGCTCCAGAATCTTTGACCATTTGTACTATTTGTCTGGTAGTAGTTCCCCTAACAATACTATCATCAATAATTACAACAATTTTTTCCTTAACAATTTCATTTAAAACACTTAACTTAGTTTTTACTCCTTGTTCCCTTAACTCTTGATTAGGCTCTATAAAAGTACGTTTTGCATATCGATTTTTAATTAATCCAAGACCAAATGGTATGCCAAGTTCTTGTGAATAACCTATAGCAGCAGGTGTACCGGAATCTGGTACTGAAAATACTAAATCAGCTTTAACAGGTGCTTCCTTAGCTAACATTTTACCAGCATTATATCTTGCTTGATATACATTTATACCGTCAATATTACTATCAGGTCTAGCAAAATATACATATTCAAACATACATGATTTTCTTTGAGCATATTTTTTACTTTTAATACTTTCAACACCATTTTCATTTATAATAACTATTTCACCTGGCTCAATATCTCTTATAAACTCTCCACCCATTGCATTTATTGCACAACTTTCTGATGCAAGTAAATAACCATCTAGTCTTTTACCTAAACATAAAGGCCTTAAACCAAAATGATCTCTTACTCCTATAAGTTCCTTTTCAGTCATTACTACAAAAGCAAAAGCTCCTTTTATAATTTCCATAACATTTTTTATAGATTTCACTATATTTCCATTAGAATTTCTTGCAACCATATTGGCAACAACTTCAGTATCAATTGATGTCTGAAAAATTACTCCATCATCTTCTAAAATTTCTCTCATAGAATCTGCATTTACTAGATTTCCATTATGTGCAAAAGCTAATTTTCCCTTTTTATACCTTACTACTAATGGTTGAGCATTTTCTTTTTCGCTGCCACCAGACGTTGAATACCTAACATGTCCTATTGAAATACCACCAGATAATCTATCTATAACATCTTTTTTTAGAACATCAGAAACTAGTCCCATATCCTTATGATATTCAATTTTTCCACCTGTATTAATAGCTATGCCGGCACTTTCTTGACCTCTATGCTGTAAAGCAAATAAACCGTAATATACCAATTGTGAAGTAATGTCAGGGTTTTGTGAAAAAACTCCTACAATACCACATTCTTCGTGCATCTTGTCATCTTCAAATAATTTATCGTACATTAGTATCTCCTTATTTTTTGCTGATTCTATTCAATACTTCCTGATAAACTTCTTCTACTCCACCTAAATCTCTTCTAAATCTATCTTTATCAAGTTTTTTATTACTATTACCGTCCCATAACCTACATGTATCAGGTGATATTTCATCAGCAAGTATAACTATTCCATCATATATCCCAAATTCCAATTTAAAATCGATTAACTTAATATTTCTTTCAATAAAGAATTTTTTCAATATATCATTTATTTTTATTGCATACTTTTTAACAGTATCTAATTGTTCATCTGTTGCGAAATTCATAGCTGCTATATGATAATCATTTATCATTGGATCTCCGAGAGCATCATTTTTATAACAGAATTCAAGTATAGTTTTCTTCATAGGAGTTCCTTCTTCTAATCCTAATCTTTTAGCTAATGAACCGGCAGCAACATTTCTTACAATAACTTCAATTGGTAAAATTTTAACTGCCTTAACCAAAGATTCTCTGTCACTTAAAAGTTCAACTTGATGAGTTGGTATACCTTCTTCTTCTAGAATAGCGAAAAGAGCTGCTGACATCTTATTATTAACTACACCCTTACCAACTATTGTACCCTTTTTTTCACCGTTAAATGCTGTAGCATCGTCTTTATATTCAACAATATATTTCTTTTCATCATCAGTTTTATATACTTTTTTTGCTTTACCTTCATATAACATTTCTGTTTTTTTCATTTCAACCTCCTATTATTTACAACTTAATTTTTCATTTAGTTTTATATTTTTATCTATAACTTTTTGAGCCATTTTATTTTTATAATCTTTGAATTTAATTCTCAAATCTTCATATTTTACTGATAATATTTGAATAGCAAGTAATGCTGCATTATCTGCACCATTTATTGCAACTGTAGCAACAGGAACTCCTGGTGGCATCTGAACTATAGCTAGTAATGCATCTATTCCATCTAACTCTGATGATTTGATTGGAAGCCCAATTACAGGTAATGATGTGCATCCTGCTAAAACTCCAGGCAAATGAGCTGCCTTACCTGCTGCGCCTATTATAACTTCATAACCATTCTCTTCAGCTTGTTTTGCAAAATCAAAAGCAACCTCAGGTGTCCTATGAGCCGAAATAACTCTTACATCAACTGCTACTCCAAAATCTTTTAATATGTTATATCCTTTTTCAACAACCGGAAAGTCTGAATCACTTCCCATAATAATAGCTACTTTCATATATCCTCCTACTTATAATAATTAACGCCTGACTCAAATATTAGTTGGTCCTTATTTCCTGGAATATTTACATATATATCCTTATCAAGTCTTTCAGAATGTCCCATTTTTCCTAAAACTCTTCCATCGGGACTTGTAATACATTCTACTGCGTATGTCGATCCGTTTGGGTTGAATAGTCCATCATAGGATGGATTACCATCGAAATCAACATATTGAGTAGCAATTTGTCCATTTTCCTTCAATTTTTTAATCCAGTATTCACTTGCAACAAATCTTCCTTCTCCATGTGATATAGGTATATTATGCGTATCGCCTATATTACAACCTTTTAACCATGGAGACAAATTGGACACTACCTTGGTTCTAGCAAAAGTAGAAATATGTCTACCTATTTTATTGTAAGTTAGAGTAGGATACCCATCTTTCATATCTACAATTTCTCCAAATGGCACAAGACCAAGTTTAATTAAAGCTTGGAAACCGTTGCAAATTCCAATTATTAATCCATCTCTGTTTCTTAATAAATCCATAACCGCTTCCTTTAGCAATTCATTTCGAAAAACTGCTGATATAAATTTACCTGATCCTTCGGGTTCATCTCCCGAACTAAATCCTCCCGGAAACGCAATTATCTGTGACTGTCTTATTAAATTATTCATTTCTCTAATCGATTCTTCTATATCAAAAGCACTTAGATTTCTAAATACATAAATTTCTGCATTAGCACCAGCTCTTTCGAAAGCTCTTTTAGTATCATATTCACAGTTTGTTCCAGGAAATGTTGGAATAAGCACCTTAGGTTTTGCAATATTTAATGTAGATTTTAGTTTAATACCTCCAGTATGGTAATATTTTTCTATTGTTTCTGATAAATCTTTTTTAATAGGATAAATATCATTTAATGGTTCTATCCATGACTTTTTCATTTCGTCTATCGTTATTATAAAAGAACTATTTACGACAACATTTTTTTCACTAGTAGTGTATCCTAATTCTATACATTCTAAATCTATATCTATATTTTGTTCTAATTCAAGTATTATATCTCCATAATTAGGTGAAAAATATCCTTTTGAATCAACTAACAAACCTTCTTTTGTTCTGAAACCAATATCATTCCCAAAAGTCATTTTACTTATTGCAGCAGCAGTACCTCCATATCCAACTGTATGTGCACTCAATATTTTTCTTAAAGATACAGCCTCATATATGGATTCATATTTTCTTTTTAAATCATCAAAATCTGGTAAATTAAATTTATCTTTTTTAATATTTACTAAAACAACTTTGCTATTAATTTTTTTAAATTCTGGTGATATTATATTTTTGACTTTAGATGTGGTAACTGCAAAACTAACTAAAGTCGGTGGTACATTTAAATCTTTGAATGTACCTGACATACTATCTTTACCACCTATAGCTGGAATTTTCATTTCATGTTGTGCCTTAAAAGCTCCTAATAAAGCGCTTAATGGTTTCCCCCATTTTTCAGGATCCTTGTTTAATTTTTCAAAGTACTCTTGAAAGGTTAATCTAATATTTTTATAATTTCCACCCATTGATACAATTTTGGCAACTGAATGAATAACTGCATACATGGCACCATGATAAGGACTAATCTTAGAAAGAAATGGATCATAGCCATGTGCCATTAATGAACATGTATTTGTCGTTCCTCTTTGAACAGGAATTTTAGCTACCATCCCCTCAGAAGGAGTTAATTGATTTTTCCCTCCAAAAGGCATTAACACTGTTCCTGCTCCTATAGTAGAATCAAACCTTTCTACCATTCCTTTCTGACATGCTACATTTAAATCTTTTAAATTTTCTAGCCACATTTCCTTTAAATTATCACTTTTAAAATTATTAATAATATTTATTTCTTTTACTAGAGGTTCTTTTATTAATGCATTAATGTATTGCTTTTTACCATTAGTATCTAAAAAATCTCTGCTAATATTTAATATTGTATGTCCCTTCCAGTTCATTACAAGTCTTCTGTCATCAGTCACCTCAGCAACAGCTGTTGATTCAAGGTTCTCCTTATGAGCTAATTCATTAAATATTTTAATATCTTCTTTTTTAACAACAACTGCCATTCTTTCTTGAGATTCTGATATGGCAAGTTCAGTTCCGTCTAATCCCTTATATTTTTTTGGAACTAAATCTAAATTTATAATTAAACCATCTGCAAGTTCTCCTATTGCAACTGAAACTCCTCCTGCGCCAAAATCATTACATCTCTTTATTAATTTACTAACGCTTGGGTTTCTAAATAGTCTTTGTATTTTTCTCTCTGTAGGCGCATTTCCCTTTTGAACTTCAGAACCACATAAATTAATTGATTCTTCTGTATGCTCCTTAGATGAACCTGTTGCTCCACCACAGCCATCTCTTCCAGTTCTCCCGCCTAAAAGTATTACAACATCACCTTTTTCAGGATTTCCTCTCACTACATTATCCTTTGGAGCAGCTCCTATTACTGCACCAATTTCCATTCGTTTCGCAATGAAATCACTATGATAAATTTCTAGTACATGTCCCGTCGAAAGACCTATTTGATTGCCATAAGAACTATAGCCTTCTGTTGCTTCTGTAGAAATTTTTCTTTGAGGAAGTTTACCTGTTAATGTATCTTCTATACTTTGTCTAGGATCTCCACTACCTGTAACCCTCATTGCCTGATAAACGTAAGACCGTCCAGATAAAGGATCTCTTATTGCACCTCCAAGACATGTAGCAGCACCACCAAAAGGTTCAATTTCAGTTGGATGATTATGAGTTTCATTTTTAAACATTAAAAGCCATTCTTCATCTTTACCATCTATTTCAACTTTGATAACTATACTACAGGCATTGATTTCATCGGATATTTCTAAATCATCAAGAAGTCCTTGCTTTCTTAATTCTTTTGCACCAATAGTAGCTAAATCCATTAAACAAATATCCTTCTGTTTATCATTATACACAAAATTTCTACTTTCAAGATATTTATCAAAAGTATTTTTAATTTCTTCTGAAATTATACCTTTTCCAAAATCAATATTTTCAATAACAGTAGAAAAAGTTGTATGCCTACAGTGATCGGACCAATAAGTATCTATCACTTTTATTTCTGTAATTGTTGGATTTCTTTTTTCAGTATATTTAAAATACTCCTGACAAAAAAGCAAATCCTCAATACTCATAGCAAGCCCCATATTATTACGAAACTTTTCTATTTCATCTTCAGATTTGTTTACAAAATTACTTATAATATCAACACTTTCAGCTTCAAAATAAATTTCAGCTAATGTTTCTGGTTTTGTTAAATTAGCTTCCCTTGAATCAACTGGATTAATATAGTACTTTTTAACTTTTTCAAATTCTATATCTGTTAGTTCTCCTTCCAGAACTATAACTCTTGCAAACCTTACTAAAGGTTTTTCCTTACCAGTAATTATTTGTATACATTGAGCTGCTGAGTCAGCTCTTTGATCATACTGTCCTGGTAAATATTCAATTGCAAATACTCTATAATTTAATATGTCAACATCCTCTAAAAAAACTAAATCTTGATTTGGTTCAGAAAAAACTAAATTAACAGCTTTTTGAAAATCTTCATCGTTAATATTAGATACATCATATCTATTTAGAATTCTAATATTTTTCAAACTACTTAGATTAAGATTTTCCTTAAAGTTGTAAAAAAGATTTAAAGCTTCTGTATTAAATCCATTTCTTTTTTCTACAAAAACTCTCTTAACATTGAAATTCATATTAGACCTTCCTTTTTGGGAATTTTAATTCATTTGAATGTAATTTAATAATAGCAAAATATAAAACTTTTGTCAATGATATTTCTTTACGAATTTATAAAAATTTTAATATTATTTTCGTATTATTACGAACAATGCTATTAAAATATACGTAATAGTTCGATAAATGTTTTTTTAAAAAGAGTTGCTTCGCAACGCCGCTAGGGTGACCTATGTTTCCCTTCGGCGTAAAAAAGCTTACCTATTAATTTAGGTAAGCTCAATTTATTATTATAAAGTTACGATGCCTTTACTAAACATATTCTCTTGCTTTTTCTTCACCTCTTAATACTCTTAAAATACCATAAGCTAATGATTCCATTTCATTTTCACCAGGAATAATTTCTACTGGTGCTATGAATGATATCCGTTCTTTAATCCATGATGTAAACATTTTTGAATATGCAATGCCTCCAGTAATAATAATCGCATCAATATTACCTTTCAATACAGTCGAAAGTTCTCCTACACCTTTAGATACTTGATAAGCCATGGCTTCATAGATTGTTTTGGCTTCTTCATTTCCATTTTCAATCATTTTTTCAACTTCTCTAGCATCCACTGTATTAAGATAGCCTCTTAACCCACCATTTCCTCTTAATTTTCTTTGCATAGTTTTTTTATCATATTTTCCTGAATAACATAAATTAATCAATTCCCTGCAAGGAACCCTTCCAGACCTTTCTGGCGAAAAAGGTCCTTCATCATCTGAAACTAAATCAACAATTCGTCCCTTTTCATGAACATTAAGAGATATTCCACCTCCTAAATGAACAACTATAAAATTCATATCTTGATACTTTTTATTATATTTTTTCGCTACCTTTATTGCCATGGCCCTCGTATTTAAAACATGACTTGAACTTGTTCTTGGTAAATCCGGCATACCAGAAATTCGTGCTATATCAGGAAATTCATCAACCATTACAGAATCATATATATAAGAATTTACTCCTGCTTCTTTTGCTATATCATAAGCAATTGGCGCAGCCATGTTTGATGCATGCTCCATCACTGGACTATTTGTCAAAGTATCTAACATAGTTTCATTAATAATATACGCTCCAGATTTTACAGGAGGCAACATTCCTCCTCTAGCAGCAACAGCTGATAATTCCTTTACATTATATCCATTCTCTTTTAAGCATGTCATTACCATTTCTTTTCTCATATGAAATTGATCTTCAACCCTGTCATACTTATCAATTAAATCTGTGGGATGATCCAAAGTCTTTATAAATACTTCCTTTTCATCTTCATATAATGCTATTTTTGTTGATGTAGAGCCAGGATTTATTGCTAATATTTTATAGACCATACTATCTTCCTTTCTTATTTATTTTCCACTTAATATTGTTAAATTCATAATCTCATTTTCTAAGTCTAATATATTGTTGTTTATTTTTTTATATTTATCAATTTTAATCTCATCTTCAGTTAAATAACCTTCCGTTAAATTCAAAGCATTTTCAAATAGTTTTTTTAGATTTTGTATATCTTTCTTTAGTTCTTTAATATGTGATTCATCTAACTCTATTATTGGTCTTTCAGAAGGTTCTTCATTCTTTACAGGTATTTCTTCTATTTTTGTTTTAGTTTTTATTTCATAACTAATATTATATTTAGGAATAATACAATCAAAGCCTAAAGTTTTTTCTACTTCCTCTGCAAACTCAGTTTTAGATTCTGGCTCTCCATGTACTATAAAAACTTTCTTTGGTTTTTCTTTAAAATTCTTTAGCCAATTCAATAATCCATTTTTATCTGCGTGCCCAGAAAAACCTTCAATATTAAAAATTTCTGCATTTATATGAATTTGCTCACCAAATAATTTAACGTCTTTCACACCATCAACAATTCTTCTACCTAATGTTCCTTCTGCTTGATAACCAACAAAGATAACACTACTTTCCTTTTTCCAAAGATTATGTTTTAAATGATGCTTAATTCTACCTGCATCACACATTCCACTTGCAGAAATGATTATTTTAGGCTCATCTGAAAAATTTAATTGCTTTGATTCTTCTGCACTTTGAGTAAAATGAAGATTTTCAAATTCTAATGGATTATCTCCACTCATTAAATATTTTGTAGCTTCTTTATCAAAAACATGAGCATTTCGTTTAAATACTTCAGTTGCCTTTGTGGCTAAGGGACTGTCAATATATACAGGTATTTTTTTAAGCTCGTTAATTTCAGAACTTTTAGAACTTAATTTACTATCGTAATATTTATTTAATTCATAAATTATCTCTTGAGTTCTTCCTACTGCAAAGGAAGGTATAACAACAGTACCTCCTCTTCTTATTGTTTTTAAAATCATATTAATTAATTCTTCTGTTCTTTTTTCTATACTCTCATGTAATCTGTTTCCATAAGTAGATTCCATTATAATATAATCTGCACTTTCAATACTTGTAGGATCTTTTAGTATTGGCTTTTCATTCATACCAATATCACCGGAATATACCATCTTAATATTTTCATTATCTTCTTTAAACCACATTTCTATTATTGATGAACCTAAAATATGACCAGCATCGTTAAATTTAACAGTTATATAATCATCTATTTTAATAATTTGTTCATATAAAACAGGATTAAAGAATTTAAAACTGGATTGCGCATCATCTTGAGTATACATAGGTTCTACTAAAGGTTTTCCTGAACGTTTTGCTTTTCTGTTTTTCCATTCTGCTTCAGTTTCCTGAATATGAGCGCTATCTATTAACATTATTTCACATAAATCATAGGTTGGCTTAGAACAATATATAGTTCCTTTAAAACCTTTTTTAACAAGCAATGGAATACGCCCACTATGATCAATATGACTATGACTTAAAAATAAATAATCAATATCAGCAGGATTTACATCTAGCTCTTCATAATTTAAGTCTTCATCTTTTCCTTGGAACATACCACAATCTAGCATTATAAGCTTGTCCTTAAATTTTATCAAATGACTCGAGCCTGTTACACCTTTAACTGCACCTAAAAATCTTATATTCATATAATCTCCTCACTTCTCATAATAATTATTATCATTATACCATAATATCCATAAGTTTATCTAAAAAATTTAAATTAATGTATAAAAAATAAACCTATAAATAATAAAAAATCTATCATTAAAAAAAGATGAATTCTTCTTAAAGAAATCATCTTTTTTTATTACAATATATTAGCTTTCCATTTGTCTTGATAAAAATACACTTGCTGTCTTAACAAGTTTTTCTTCAATTTCACCCATTTTAGAAGACTTTTCCTTAGATAATAACAATACTGATCCAATTGGATCTCCATTTGCTAATATTGGGACAATTACTTGACTAGTATAATTATCTGGATTAAATTCATTAGCAGTAACTCTTACTGGTTTTGTATCTCCTGAAGCTACATACATTTCTCTACTTTCAATAATTTTTTCCAATTCAGGACTTAACCTTTTTTCAGAATAATCCTTTTTTGAATTACCTGATACAGCTATTACTCCATCCCTATCAGTAATTATTGCAATATGTCTAGTTGTTTCAAAAAGTGAATCTACATAAAGTCCTGCGAATTCAGTTAACTCACCAATTGGTGAATATTTTTTTAATATTATCTCACCCTCTCTATCAGTAAAGATTTCTAGAGGATCACCTTCTCTTATTCTCAAAGTTCTTCTAATTTCTTTTGGGATAACAACTCTACCTAAATCATCTATTCTTCTGACTATTCCTGTTGCTTTCATTACTATCGTTCCTCCAATTGCATAATTTTATCTTTATATGACATTTCTTTTTATATTTTCTATTATTTGCACTTTAATAGAATTTATCCTTAAATGTTATAGGATATTAATGGAAATATCATTATTATTATATACTACAATTTTACCAATAGCAACAATATTTTACTATTTTTAAAATTTATTTATTCACTTATTTTATCTCTATAATTGCTTCATCTTTTAATTTCTCTAAAAGTTCTTCATATTTAAATGATTTATAATATTCTGTCAATAAGCTTTTTTGACTTTCTAAAGTAACTGTTTCATCTTTTGTTTTATCTGTTAATTTTATTATATGATATCCAAATTCTGATTTAACAGGCTCACTAACATCCCCTATTTCCATAGAAAAGGCTTTATCTGAAAAGGGTTGAACCATGTCTGTATATGCAAAGTAATCCAAATCTCCACCATTTGCCGCACTACCGTCTACTGATATTTCTTTGGCTAGGTCTTCAAAGATTTCTCCACCATCTAATCTATCTAATACAGTATTTGCTTCTTCTTCAGTTTCTACAAGAATATGACTTGCTCTTACTTTTTCACCTAATTTTAAATCATCAAATATAACACTTAGCTCTTTATCTGTTGGCTCTAAATTTTCTATTTTTACTTCTAAATACTTAGTAATCATTTGTTCTTTTTTCAATTCATCTAATAAATATTCTTCTGTCATATCACTAGTTTCTAAATAAGTATTGTATTCTTCTTCGGAAGCGAAATTAGCCTTATAATTTTCAAATTGTGTTTGTAATTCTTCATCACTAACAGTTATACCTTCTTTTTCAGATGCATCTACTAACAATAAAGTACTTATTAAATTTTCAATTATATAATCACTGTAAAAATCTCCTAAAGTAACTCCTTCTTGTACTTCAGTATCCCATGCACCTTCACCGCTATTGTATTCAACATACTCTTTATAATACTCAACAGCAGTATCAAATTCTTTTTGAGTAATTACTTGGTCATTTACTTTTGCTGCAATTTCTTCTTCATTAATATTACCATTTTCATTGTTTGTACTTGAACAAGCTGTTGCTCCTAAAGCCATACTTGCTACTACTACTAAGCTTATAATTCTTCTTATTTTAGACATATTTCTCCTCCTTGACAGGTTTCTTCAACTCTGTCTTATAATTATTTAGTTTTTCAAAAAATTGTTTTAAATCCATAAGTATATATTTTTGTTCTAAAGAATCTAAATGATATTTTATTATAGGCTCTTTTGAAACATCAAATTTAATTTTATTTTTATAATTGTCAATTAAAAAGTTTATCATTTCCTGATTCAAATCATCTTTTGTATTAAGTTCAATATTAACTTTATTTCCAATTTGTGTAATCGATTTGACGCGAATTCTTTTACAAAGTGACTTTATATATGATATTTCAAGTAAATTATCCACTTGTTTTGGTGAATTACCAAATCTATCGATTATTTCTTCTGTTATATCTAAAATATCTTCTTTGTTTGCTGCTACAGCTATTTTTTTATATATTTCTATTTTTTGCTCTTCATTTTCTATATATGTAGATGGTATATATCCATCTACACTTAACTCAACGCCTGTTTCGAAATCTTCATCATTTACATTATTTGATCCTTGAATCTCTTTTACTGCTTTTTCTAAGAATTTAACATATAAGTCATATCCAATAGCAAGCATATGACCATGTTGCTCTGCTCCAAGTATATTTCCACATCCTCTTATTTCTAAATCCTTCATAGCAATCTTAAAGCCTGAGCCGAATTCAGTGAACTCTCTTATAGCTTTAAGTCGTTTATCAGCAACTTCAGAGAGCATTTTATCCTTTTCATAAGTTAAATATGCATAGGATATTTTATTTGATCTACCTATTCTTCCACGTAGTTGATATAATTGAGACAGCCCAAGATGATCTGCATTATCAATTATTAAAGTATTAACATTTGGAATATCCATACCTGTTTCAATAATTGTTGTACATACAAGAATATCATATTCCTTCTCTACGAAATTCAACATTACATTTTCTAAATGTCTTTCACTCATTTGTCCATGAGCTACAGCTATTCGTGCTTCTGGTAACAGATTTTGCAGTTTTGATGCAACGCTATCTATATCTACAACTCTATTGTGAACATAATATACCTGACCTCCCCTAGACAACTCCTTTTCAATCGAATCTTTTATTATGCCTTCGTTATATTCTATTACATAAGTTTGTATAGGAAATCTATCGCCTGGTGGTTCTGTTATAACGCTCATGTCTCTGACACCTATCATTGACATATGAAGAGTTCTAGGTATTGGTGTAGCTGATAAAGTTAATACGTCTATATTCGTTTTTAGTTTTTTAATGGTTTCTTTATGTTTTACACCAAATCTTTGCTCTTCATCTATTATTAAAAGGCCTAAGTCTTTGAATTTTAAATCTTTTGCCAATAATTTATGTGTTCCAACAACAATATCTAATAGTCCTTTATTTAAATCATTAATTATTTTATTTTGCTGATAAGGAGTTCTAAATCTACTCAACATTTCAATTTTAATTGGATAACCTCTAAACCTGTCTATAAGATTTGTATAATGCTGTTGTGCTAAAATTGTTGTAGGTACAAGTATGACTACCTGCTTCGAATCCATGACAGCTTTGAAAGCAGCTCTCATTGCAACTTCTGTCTTACCAAATCCAACATCTCCACAAAGAAGTCTATCCATGCATACGGGTTTTTCCATATCTTTTTTTATTTCTTTAATACAACGTAATTGATCATTAGTTTCTTCAAAAGGGAATTTATATTCAAATTCTTTTTGCCACTCTGCATCTGATGTAAATGCATATCCCTTTACTACTTTTCTCTGAGCATATAATTTGACTAATTCACCAGCCATATTTTCTATAGCAGCTTTTGAACGTTCTTTAGTCTTTATCCATTCTGTTCCGCCCATCTTATTAAGCTTAGGCTTCTCAGA
Source organism: Sedimentibacter sp. MB31-C6 (assembly GCF_035934735.1). Classification (NCBI taxonomy): domain Bacteria; kingdom Bacillati; phylum Bacillota; class Tissierellia; genus Sedimentibacter; species Sedimentibacter sp. MB31-C6. The sequence continues at coordinate 2,786,641 of NZ_CP142396.1, read as the reverse complement.
GTCTGCGCCAATGTATTTTTGTATAAGAGACATCTGATCAACAGGAACATACAGTTTATCCTCACCCTTATATTTAATACATAAGTAATCTTTTTTAATATTTTGCACTTCTATTTTTTCAATACCTACATACTTACCTATACCATGATGTTCGTGTACTACATAATCCCCAACTTTTAAGTCGGCAAAAACATCGATTTTCTTACCTTTGCGTTTTTTAGTTTTTCGTTTCTTTTTTCTTAATGTTCCGAATATTTCATTTTCAGTTAGAATAAGTATTTTATTTTCAAAGAATTCAAAACCCTTTTTTAAATCTCCAGGTACTATTATCACTTGTCCGCTTTCTACAACAATATCTTTATTTTCTGATAATATTGTGCTGCATTCATAATCGTTTAGCAAATTATGAAGTTTTAAACAACCTTCCCTACTACTTAATACTACAGTGATTTTATATCCTTTATATTTTAACCTATTTAAATCTTTTGATAAGTCGTCAAGTTTTCCATAATAAAAAGGAGCTTCTTTAAAAAACAATTGTACCGATTCATCTGTCTCAATATTTTTATTCAGTTTTCCATTAACAGATATATAATTTTTTTCTGCTATTATAGACTTAATTTCTTGTTCACTAAAATAAACCTTACTTTGTTTAACAAATATTTCACCCTTCTCAAATAGCTCCCTGTATTTTATATCAAAACTTTCATTTAATGTTTTAATCTCTTCAAATATTCTTTCTGGTTCGTCTATTAAAAGAAGAAAGTCTTCATCAAAGTAATCTAAAACATTTGCAAATTCTTTCTTAATAAATGGAACTAAAAGATCGGCATTTTCAACACTCAAACCTTCATTTAGTTTTTCTTTGTAACTATTGTATAAGTTGTTAAGAGTTTTCACAGATTCTTTAGAATTTGGCATACTAGAAATTTTGCCCATCTGTTTATTGAAATCCTTATCTAACTCAACTAAAATTTTATGAATTTCATCTTTTTCAAAAATTATATCACTACAAGGGACTATTCTGGCAGATTTAAGATTTTTTACTGAGCGTTGTGTTTTTAAATCTACTAGTCTTATTGAATCAACTTCATCATCAAAAAATTCTATTCTATATGGATTTGTTTCCGAAGGTGAGAATACATCAACTATTCCACCACGAACGGAATATTGTCCGATACCTTCAACAGCATCGACTCTTTCATATTTTAGATGGGCCAATTGTGTTTTAAGAATGCTTAATTCATAGCTCTTACCATATTTTAATTCTACTATGTTTTTCTTAAATCTATCTTTAGATACAACTCTAGATAAAATAGAACTGATTGAAGCTGTAATTATTACTTTTTTCGAATTAATAACCTTATCAAAAATATTAACCCTTTTATGGTCTATATCCTTGCTTAATGCATCAACATTGTATAATATAAATTCTTTTGGTTGAAGTCTATCAACATTTTTAGTATAAGATTTAATATTTTCTTCATATTTTTTAGACTTAGCTTCATCACTTGTTAATATCAATATTTTGCTAACATCATTATCTAATAAATTACATGATAAATAAGCCAGACCTTCTTCATTAACACCTTGAAGAAGCTGGCGCTTGCCTTTTTTTATATTCTCAGAAATTAAATTAAATTTCTTTGTTTTTTGAAATTGAGTTAATAAAACTTTATCCATCTTTTTTCCTTTAATTCTGCATTCTTCATTTTGCATATCTGAATATATAATAATACTTTTTAATACTTAACTATTTTATTTATTGTTATTCAACTGTTTTAACATTATACTTTTGCATTGCATAATCTAAACTGTTTTCAACAATTTCAACTACTCCTTTTCCTGCAGCATCAATAATAGGATTTATTACTTCTCTTTCTTTAAGACTGAATTTTTGCAATACATAATCTGCTAAATCCATATCTGGATTTCTTCCTATTCCAATTCTTATACGAGGAAACTTGTCACTTCCTATTAAGCTAATTATTGACTTCATACCATTATGAGTTCCAGAACTTCCATGAGGACGTATACGCAATGTTCCTAATGGTATATCTATATCATCATAAATTACTATTAAATTTTCAATTGGAACTTTGTAAAACCTAACAATTTCTGCTATAGCAAGTCCACTTCTGTTCATATATGTCACAGGTTTCACAAGCATTACTTTTTCTCCCTTTATATTAATTTCACCATAAAGGGAGTTAAATTTAAGCTTATTTAAATTTATGTTTAACTCATCTGCCAGACTATCAATTGTGTCAAATCCAACATTATGTCTAGTTCCTGAATATTCCTTACCTGGATTGCCAAGTCCTGCAATAATGTACATATTTACCTCTTTAATATCTATTTTTACCTAATCCTTTTTTATTTACCTGTCGAGCTCGAGCAATTGCTAAATCATCTTTTTCTACATCATTAGTAATAGTTGAACCACAGGCTACATATCCACATTCTTCAACCTTAACAGGCGCTACTAAATTAGAATTACTCCCAATAAAAGCTCCATCTCCTACTGTAGTTTTATGTTTTGTTTTTCCATCATAATTTACAAAAACAACTCCACATCCAACATTGACATTCTTACCAACTTCTGCATCTCCTATGTAGGATAAATGAGAAGATTTTGAATTATCTCCAATAGAAGATTGTTTAACTTCTACAAAATCGCCTATTTTTACATTTTTCCCTAATTTACTACCTGGTCTTAAATACGCAAAAGGTCCAATTTTCGATTCATCATCAATATATGATTCAATAACCTTAGAACTATCTATTGTTACATTATCTTTTATTATGGAATCAATTATTCTAGTATTTGGTCCTATCGTACAATGATTACCTATAGAAGTTCCTTTTTCTATTATTGTTCCTGGATATATAACTGTATCATACCCTATTGAAACGCTATTCTCAATATATGTATTATCAGGGTTTATAATTGTAACACCTTCCAACATATGTCTCTTGTTAATTCTTTGTTGCATAATCTTATTTACTTCCGCAAGTTGAATTCTATCGTTAACTGCTTTTACATCTGACTCGTCCTCTATTACCCAACCACCTATCTTATAGCCTTCTTTACTTAATATTTTAACCGTATCAGTTAAATAATACTCATTTTGTGAGTTGTTAGTATCTATTTTCTTAAGTGATTCTTTTAACATTTTACCATTAAAACAATATATACCGGTATTTATTTCCTTGATTTTTTTAATTTCATTTGAAGCTTCTTTCTCTTCTATTATATTCCTAATTGACATATCTTCGTTCCTTATTATTCTTCCATATCCTTTAGGATTGTTAAGTGAAGCTGTCAGTACAGAAGCTATATAACTATTATTCTTATGATAATCCATAAAATTCATTATTGTTTCCTTTGTTATCAAAGGACCATCTGCACATAATATTAAAACTGTGTCATCATCATTTATTCTTTCCTGTGCTGCCATTACCGCATATCCTGTCCCATAGGGAGCATCTTTACCAATAGGTTGTTCTACCGTTATAACTCCAAATTGTTTTATATGTTTTTCTATAGTTTCTTTACAATGTCCTAAAACAACTACATTTTTATCTATCCCTGAATTTTGAGCAGCTTCAACAATATAATTAATCATTTCTTTTCCACAAATTTTATGCAATGTCTTGGGGATATCTGACTTCATTCTAGTACCTTCACCAGCTGCCAAAATAATTGACATATTCATATTATATTTCTCCTCATTTTTATGTAATATTTTGATATTATATATCATATTATACATTAAGTCAAAAAAAGTTTCAATCACTTTACCATAGCAAAATAAAAGGGTCTTTGATAAAGACCCCAAAAATAGTTGATTAAATAATCATCAACATTGCGCTACAGAAGAGCCACTTCTTCTTCACTTTCTTCTGAGCGCTTTTCTTCATATGCTCTAAATACAGCTTCTGCAACAATATTTCTTGTTTCAGAATTAATTGGATGAGCTATATCCTTAAACTCACCATCTGGCATTTTTCTGCTTGGCATTGCAATGAATAATCCATTTTGTCCTTCTATGATTTTTATATCATGAACTACAAAACAATCATCAAAGGTTACAGAAACGATTGCCTTCATTTTACCCTCTGAATTTATTTTTCTTACTCTAACATCTGATATTTTCATGTTGTCACCACCTTCCCCCAAAAAAGATATGTCCAATTCATTATATTATACTACATTTACCAAATAATTGCAAAAAACATTTTCATAAAAATATGAAATTATTTTAACAAATTCCAATTTGGCTCAATTTCAATAGTTCCATCCTTTTCGTTAATATTATTAAGAACTAAAAGTGACAAATAATTATCAACTAATTTTTTATCAGGTTTCTTTGTTTCTATTACAACAGCTGTTCCAACTACTTGCACATTAAATTCCCTCATCATGTCAGCCATGCCTTTAGCAGTACCTCCACCTTTCATAAAATCATCTACTATTAGAACTTTAGCATTTTCATTTAAGGATCGACGTGATAAAGACATAGTTTGAATATTGTTAGATGAACCCGAAACATAGTTTATACTTACAGTAGCTCCTTCTGTAACTTTATTATTACGTCTGATTACTGCAACTGGCACATTAAGGTATTTAGCTGTCATTACGGCAACAGGAATACCTTTGGTTTCAACTGTAACTATATGATCAATATCTTCTTGACTAAATTCTGATGAAATTATTTTTGCTATATTCGAAACTACACTTGGATTATTAAATAAGTCTGTTAAATATATAAATCCGCCGGCAATAATTCTATTCTTTTGAGCAAAGAGATTACAAAGATCTGATAAAATAGAATTCTTTTCTTTTTCTCCTAATACTGGAATATAAATTACTCCACCAGAAGCTCCTGCAATTGTTTCTATTTTTCCGAAATCAAGTTCTTCTACAAGTTTTTTTACTATTGATATATCTTCACTAATCGTTGATTTAGCTGCATTGAAAATTTCTGAAAAATAATTATATGAGAACACATAATTTGGTTTTTCAGCAAATATTTTCATTAACGCACCTATTCTTTGATTTCTTTTATATTTTTTCACCATATATTCTCCGTTGGTAGTTTTTATAAAATTATATAATAAATACTTTCTTATTACAAGATTATTAAAATTAACTTTCCAGTTTTGTTAACTTTAATACTTAATGAATCATTTTTTATCAGGTAATCTGTTTTTTTTAGTTCTAAATAACCAATCATATCCTACCTCAGCAAATAATATAGAAATAAAGATAATCACAAAGGCTAGTATTGTAATAATCGTATAATTTTCTTTAAGAAATAAAACGCCAAAAATACTTCCTATAACTGATTCTAAACTAAGTACAATAGCAGCGTGAGTTGTTGAAGTATATTTTTGTCCAATTGTCTGCATCATAAAACAAAGCATTGTAGTTATTAAACTTAAATATCCCATACTCAATGCTCCTTTGAAGTTATATGTTATAGGTTTACCTTCTAAAATCATCATAATAAGAAAAATCACTGCACATGTTGTCATTTGAATTGTTGAAATTGTATAAGGATTTTTGTCTGATGCAAATATACCGGTTACTACTACATGCCATGCAAAAGATATGGCACAAAAAAATGTTAACATATCTGATAAATTGAATTTTCCAAAATTTTTAAAATCTACTGTTAAAAGAATAATTCCTATAAACATTAAAATTGCAGCTATTAAATTATTAAACACTGGCTTTTTCTTTGTAATAATCCAATAAAAGAAAGGAACCATAACTACATTTGTACCCGTTAAAAACGCTGAATTTCCTGCAGTTGTTCCCTCTAAACCAAAAGTCTGAAAAATATACCCAGCTGCTAAAAACACTCCCATTATTACTCCTGACTTTAAATCAGACCTATTCATATTTCTTATATTTTTATTAAAAATAATTAATGATACTATACTTGCTATTATAAACCTAATAAACAAAAGTTGTACTGTTGAATATATATCTAAGGCTATTTTAGTAACAGCAAATCCTGTACCCCAAAAAAATGCAACAAAAAATAACATTAAATCAGCTTGCTTAGATGTTAAAGCTCTCATATTTTCTCCTCTTTCACTTCTCAAAATTATAATTATTACAAACATATAATGATATTCGTCATAAAATATGTATTATTTTTAGTAATCTTTTTAGATTACATCCTATAAAATTAATTTAAAATTCCACCAGCAAAAATTATTGATTTTTCTGCCAACACCTCCATAGGATTAATATAATCACCTTCAAATTTAAATAAATATTGTGCAGAAGACAACTCTGTACACCCTAATAAAAAAGCATTTGCTCCTAATTCTTTAAGTTCATTTACTACTTCAAAAAAAATGTCTGTACCTAATTCAAAATTTCCCCTTTTAATTACATCATATATAAATTTCATAATTCTATCTTGATTTTTTTGTGGTATTACAGTCTTTATTCCTACTTTTGAATAATAATCTTCATATATTTTAGACTTTATAGTTCCATCTGTAGCCAAAATTCCAACAACAGTATCTTTCCCATATTTATTATACGTATATTTAACTGTTTCATCTAACATATTTATAAATGGAATACTAATATCTTTAGATACTTCATCTATAAAATAATGAGCTGTATTACAAGGCATTATTAAAAAATCCGCCCCTATGCTTTCTAAATTTTTTGCTGATTTTAATAGTTCTACTGTAGGATCTAAACCTTGTCCAAGAATTGCCTTTGTTCTATCAGGTATGTTTGTATTACTGTCTATAAGCACATGTATATGTTCTTGATCTTTGCTTGCTTTAGTTCTAAAAACAATTCGCTCATATAAATGAACTGTTGCTAAAGGACCCATACCTCCTATAATTCCTATTGTTTTCAATTTACACCTCTGTTTTTATATTCTTAAATAACTATTCGTATTATATCACATAGAAAAGACTCTAACAATATCAATATATTCAAATATTCAATATTTAAAGTTTATAAAAAATAACCCCTTACTTTCCATATGGGGTTACATTAATTAACATTTTTTCTCTTCGTTATATCTATTGATATTCACTAACATATATCCAAATAATTAACACCATCTTCAGGAATAATCAATTCCATTTTGGGATTTTCACCATAGTTTCCTATAACAAATAAAGTGTAATGCATCTTAGGAGCGAAATCAACATTAGGTGCAGTTAAAATATTTTCATTTTTACTATTAGCTCTTAAATGTAATGTATATCTTGTAGATGGAATTGCGATATTACTTGAAATATCACCATAATTTAAATTTGAAAATAAAATTGTTCCATCTTCTACAACTAATTCAAGCGATGGTGAATCTAATCCTAAATTAATTAATCTCAAGGAAGACATTTGTTTCATATCTGCAGTCTCTTTAGCTTCTGGTATCATATATATACTTATTTCTGATAAATCAGATATGTAACCAGATAATGCACCAGTATATGTCAAATTTCTGTCAATGACTATATCCCCCTCAAAAATTGCACCATTTTGACTGCCTGATGGATATAATGTAACACGATAATTTCCTGGTGCAAATAAGACATGTTTTGTAAATTCACCGTATTTTAAATTTGATGCCATTATCATTTCATTAACATAAACATCTAAATTAGGCGAGTCAAAAATTGAATTAAAAATTCTAAAATAAGATTTTGTACATTTACAATTATTAATGGTTTTTATATTATAATTTAAATTTGGATATTCGTAATTGTAATTAAAATTATACATAAATACACCCCTTTCCGTTATGATTATTATATGAAAAGGGGATTCAAATGTTCAGCTTTAATATTAAATGAATTTTTGAGGGAATTTTATATATTTTAACAATATCCCTGCAAATTTTTCTAGATATAATTTGTCTTCATCATCAAATCTGTTAATTATAGGACTATCAATATCTAGAACACAAATCAAATTATCATTTTTTACAATTGGTAAAACAATTTCAGATTTAGAAGCAGAGTCGCAAGCTATGTGTCCTGGAAATTCATGTATATTTTTAACCAATTGAATTTCTCTAGTTTTAGCTGCAGTTCCACATACTCCTTTACCTATTTCAATATGTGTGCATGCTGGTTTACCTTGAAAGGGCCCAAGAACTAATTCATCATTTTTATACAAATAAAATCCTGCCCAATTAATATTCTCCATCATCATCCATAATAAAGCTGATGCATTAGAAAGGTTAGCAAGCCAATCTGGCTCTTCACATATTAAGCCTGTTAGTTTTAAATTTAAATAATTGTAAAATTTACTTTTTGAATCAAAATTTATCTTCTCTATATTTTTCACAATTGCTCCTTATAGTAGTTTAATTTATGTCGAAATTCCTAAATACGTCCTAATGATTCGTTATATTATTTAACAACTATATTAAATATTTTACCTGGTACATATATTTCTTTAATTATAGTTTTTCCTTCTAAATATTTATTTATATTTTCATCTTTTTTTGCTATTTGTCTAGCAGTATTTACATCTACATCTCTAGATAAAACTATTTTTCCTCTTACTTTACCATTTACTTGTACAGGAAGTTCAATTACGTCATCAACTGTCTTTTCTTCGTCCCAGTTAGGCCAATTGGCTTCATTAAGCATACCGTTAAATCCTTGGTTTTCCCAAATTTCTTCTGTAATATGAGGGGCTACTGGATTTAACAAAATAATAAAGTCCTTTAGTTCATCTTTTGTAATATAATTATCACTATTAATTTCATTAACAAAGCTCATCATAGCTGCAATTGCAGTGTTGAATTTCATAGATTCAAAATCTTCACTAACCTTTTTTATAGTCTTATGCATTAATGTAACATGTTTCTTAGAGTATGATGTTTCATCAGTAACTAATTCTTGAAGTTTCCAAACCCTATCTAAAAATCTCTTACAACCTTTAACACTACTATCAGACCATATTGCATACTTTTCATAATCACCAATAAACATAGTATATGTTCTAAGAGTGTCCGCTCCCATTTCATCTACAATTTCATTAGGATTTACAACATTTCCTCTTGATTTAGACATTTTCTCTCCATCAGAACCAAGAATCAAACCTTGAGCTGTTCTTTTTGCATATGGTTCTTTAAATGGAACTACACCAATATCATAAAGGAATCTATGCCAGAATCTAGAATAAATTAAATGCCTTGTAACATGCTCCATGCCTCCATTATACCAATCAATAGGTCCCCAATAATCAAAGTTATCTTTAGACGCAATAGCTTCATTATTTTGGGTATCCATATATCTTAAGAAATACCAAGATGATCCTGCCCATTGTGGCATTGTATCAGTTTCTCTTTTTGCATCTTCACCACATACTGGACATTTAACATTAACCCATTCTTCTATATTCGCAAGTGGTGATTCTCCAGTTTCAGTAGGTTGATAGTTTTCAACATCTGGTAATTTCACTGGTAATTGTTCTTCTGGAACTGGTACCATGCCACATTTATGACAATGAATAATTGGAATTGGTTCTCCCCAATATCTTTGTCTATTAAATGCCCAATCTTTCATTTTATAATTCGTTTTTCTTTCACCTAAATTTTTTTCTTTAAGATATTCTATAATTTTATCAATGGCATCCTTTACTCGCAATCCATTTAAAACTCCAGAATTGACCATAACTCCATCTTCAACATCAGTAAATGCCTCTTCTTCTATATTTCCACCTGCTATAACTTCAACTATAGGTATATTAAATTTCTTAGCAAATTCCCAGTCTCTTGTATCATGTCCTGGAACAGCCATTATAGCTCCTGTTCCATAACCCATCATAACATAATCAGCAACCCACACTGGAATTTTTTCTCCAGAAACAGGATTGATTGCTGTCAAACCTTTTATTTCAACACCTGTTTTATCTTTAGCAAGTTGAACTCTTTCAAATTCAGTTTTCTTTTTAGATTCTTCCTGATATTCATGTATTTCATCCATATTTGTGATTTTTGAAGCATATTTATTTAATAATGGATGTTCTGGAGCTATAACCATAAATGTAACTCCATATAACGTATCAGGTCTTGTTGTAAATACTCTCAATGATTCATCTATATCCTTAATTTTAAAATCAACTTCTGCTCCATATGATCTACCAATCCAATTTTCTTGCTCAAGTTTAATTCTTGGCAAAAAGTCAACTTCGTTTAACCCATCCAAAAGTTTATCAGCATATTCTCTTATTTTCAAAAACCAAACATCTTTCTCTAGTTGTATAACATCACTACCACATCTATCACAAACTCCATTTTGTGATTCTTCATTTGCAAGTACAACTTTACAGCTATTGCAGAAATTTACATAAGTTTTATCTTTATAAGCCAATCCATGCTTAAACAATTGAACAAAAATCCATTGAGTCCATTTGAAATAATCTGGATTTGTAGTATCTACAGTTCTTGACCAGTCAAAGGAATATCCTGCTGTCTTTAATTGTTGAGTAAACACCTTAATATTTCTGTCTGTTACTTCTCTAGGATGTATTCCAGTTTGAATTGCATAATTTTCTGTAGGTAACCCAAAGGCATCCCATCCAATAGGAAACAATACATTGTATCCTTCTAATCTTCTTTTTCTTGATATTACTTCAAGAGAAGTATATGCACGTATGTGTCCTACATGCAATCCTACTCCCGATGGATATGGAAATTCCACAAGACCGTAAAATTTCTTTTGCTCTTTATTGTCTTTCGCTTTAAAAGTTTCATTTTTATCCCATATTTCCTGCCACTTTTTTTCAATAACTTGCGGATTATATGTTTTCATGTTTAGCCTCCATATTAATCTATTTTCTTAATTATTATTTAATTGTGTTAGTGAATACAAAAAATCTTCATCCCTGCTGGGACGAAGATTCCGCGGTACCACCCAAATTAGACATTAAGCCTCACTTAAATATTATAACGGTATAACCGTTTGAAACTACTTTATTTCGCTTCAAATACTCATGGACGAGTTCAGCTTTTACAATACCGTCTCACACCGTCCGACGGCTCTCTTAAATTGTGAACAAACCTACTGCTTCCAATCACAGTATTATATTAACTTTGTGTTTAATTATATCAAAACAAAAAATTAATTGCAAGAGCTAATTGTAAAACTTTCCTCCTTTTACAATATCAAATAAAATATTTACTTGACATATAGATATTATTAGTTATATACTAATTGAAAATTAAATAAATTCATCAAGAGCGACGGAGGGATCTGGCCCTATGAAGTCCGGCAACCAATCTATGTATACGGTGCTAATTCCAGCGGTTTTTAACCGGCAGATGAGAATGCATATGGATAATATCTTTCCCAATGTCGGGAGAGATTTTTTATTTTAGGAGGATTAAATGAAAATAGTAGATAACTTTACTGAAAAAAAACCTTTGATATCCTTTGAAATATTTCCACCAAAAGCAAATTATCCGGTTAATACAATATATGATTCAATCGACGAACTATATAAGTTAGAACCTGATTTTATGAGTGTTACCTATGGAGCAGGTGGAAGTACAAAAGACAAAACAGTTGAAATTTCTTCATATATACAAAACAAGTACAATTTAACATCTATTGCTCATGTTACTTGCATTTCTTCAGCAAAAAATGAAATATATAATATATTAACTTCCCTAAATGAAAATAATGTACAAAATGTTTTGGCTTTAAGGGGAGATTATCCAAAAGACTCTGTATCAGATAATTTTCCAACCAATGGATTTAAAAATTCAGTGGAACTGATAAAATATTTCAAAAGAAATTCAAATTTGTGTGTTGGAGCTGCATGCTATCCTGAAAAGCATCCAGATGCAAAAGATTTAGATGCTGATATTAAATTTCTAAAAAGAAAAATGGATGCAGGTGCTGATTTCTTGGTAACTCAAATGTTTTTTGATAATGAAGCATTTTATAATTTTTATGATAAAGCACATAAGAAGGGCATTGATTTACCTATAATTACCGGAATTATGCCCTTACTTAATAAAAATCAAATTAACACTATAGTAAATCTTACAGGTAATACAATTCCTGAAAAATTCAGAAGGATATTAGATAAATATGCAAACAATCCTGAAGCTTTAAAAGAAGCAGGAATGTCCTATGCAATAGGTCAGATAATAGACCTATTATCCTGGGGTGTTGATGGCATCCATATTTATACAATGAATAAACCTTCCACCGCTAAAAAGATTTTAGGCAGTATTTCTGCTATTAGGAGTGTACTAACAAATGAAAGTAAATCATATCAATAGTAACCTTATCAAAATAAACATAAATGAAGCTTTAAGATACTTAGGATATAGAAACAATAACGTTGATGTAGAAACTTATAAATTACTTAATGAATCTATAATCGAATTACAAAATATATGCGAGTTTAAATATGTGTATAGAATCTTTGAAGTTAAAAATGAAAATAATATTATTAACTTTGAAAATTTTATAAAAATAACGTCAAATGACCTAGCTAAACTATTTAAAGACTGTAAAAAATCAGCTGTCATTGCCGCAACTATTGGATTTGAAGTTGAAAAAAGAATTAAATATTTCAACTCGACTAATTTAACCAAGGCTGTTATATTTGATGCATGCGCATCAGCTTACATTGAGGCCCTTTGTGACTATGTAGAATCTGAAATAATGGAGATTGCAGCGCAAGAAGACTATAATACTACCTTTAGATACAGTCCAGGTTATGGAGATGTGCCTATTTCTCATCAAAAAGAAATATTAAATGCCTTAAATGCACAGAAATATATAGGTCTATCATCTTTAGATTCATCAATATTAGTTCCAAGAAAATCGGTGACGGCTTTTATTGGTTTTAACAAAGGAAATGAAACGAATAATAAATCTTGCTTAAATTGTAATCTTTATAACAATTGTAGTTTTACTAAGAAAGGAGAGAATTCTTATGATAAATAAATTAAAGGAAAAATTTCTATACTTTGATGGAGCAATGGGTACCATGCTTCAAAAATCAGGTTTGAATATAGGCGAACTACCAGAAGAATTAAACATATTAAAACCTGAAGTTATATATAATATTCACAAAGAGTATTTAAATGCTGGTGCAAATATTATATCTGCAAATACATTCGGTGCCAATAAGCTGAAATTGAATAATTCATCATATACAGTTGAAGAAATAATAATTGCTGGCATTGAAGTAGCAAAAAAATCAATAGATGGACTTGAAAATAAGTATGTAGCATTAGATATAGGCCCCACAGGAACTCTTCTGTCCCCTTTAGGTACACTTAGCTTTGAAGATGCTTACGACATATTCAAAGAGCAAGTAATAGCTGGAGTAAAAGCTAGAGCTGATATAATTCTTATAGAAACCATGACCGATTTATATGAGCTAAAAGCCGCAGTCCTAGCAGCTAAGGAAAATTCAAACCTTCCTGTTTTTTGTACCATGTCTTTTCAGGATAATGGACGTACTTTTACAGGTACAGATATAGCTGCTTTTGTTTCAGTTGCTGAGGGTTTAGGAGTTGATGTTATTGGAGTTAACTGTTCTCTAGGGCCTAAACAACTGCAGTCTATAGTTGATGAACTGATAAAATACAGCTCTACTCCAATAATGGTGCAAGCAAATGCAGGTCTCCCTAAATATAATAACAATATTACATATTATGATATAAGCCCTGAAGAATACAGTCATGAAATAAATAAAATGGCTAATAAAGGTGTATCAATATTTGGTGGATGTTGTGGCACTACTCCTGAATATATCAAAAGTATAATTGCTACACTAGATGAATTGAAGCCATTAGAACTTACAAAAAAACATTTTACAACCACTACTTCATCTTCAAAAACAGTTTTTTTAGGAGATGAAGTTAAGATAATTGGTGAAAGAATAAACCCTACAGGAAAAAAAAGATTAAAAGAAGCTTTAAGAGAAAACAATTTGGATTATGTTATTAGAGAAGCCATAGCGCAACAGGATACTGGATCTGATATATTGGATATAAACGTAGGTCTTCCTGATATTGACGAAAAAGAAATGATGAAAAAAGTAATATCTGAAGTACAAAGCGTTGTATCTCTGCCTCTGCAAATTGACAGCTCTAATGTTGAGGTTATTGAAACTGCCGCAAGAATATATAACGGAAAACCAATAATAAATTCTGTTAACGGGAAAAAAGAAAGTCTTGAACAAATACTTCCTATTGTAAAAAAATATGGCACCTTAGTAGTGGCTTTAACACTAAATGAGGAAGGCATACCAAAGACAGCTAAAAAAAGATTGGAAATAGCATCAAATATTATTAATACAGCTAAATCTTATGGTATATCAGAAGAAAATATACTTATAGATCCTCTTGTGCTAACTGCTTCTGCAGAACAAGAAAATGTAATGGAAACCCTTAAAGCAATTCCCTTAATAAAAAAGAAATATAATGTAAAAATAGTATTAGGAACCAGCAATGTATCTTTTGGTTTGCCTAACAGGAAATTATTAAATACCACTTACTTGGCAATGGCTTTAAGTCTTGGTTTAGATGCTCCTATTACGGATTCCACTAATGAAGCTTTATTAGATGTTATTAGGTCCTATAAAGTATTGGCTAATCAAGATATTGACAGCAAAGATTATATACGAACTTACGGCAATGTAACTACTGAAAACACTTTTGTTACTTCTAACAGTGACTTAAAGGAAATAATTATTAGAGGTCTAAAAGATGAGGCGAAAAAAGTTTCTCTCGAACTTCTTAAGAAATATAATTCTATTGAAATAATAAATAAATACATGATACCTGCCTTAGATATCGTGGGTGGAAAATATGAACAACAGGAAATTTTTCTACCACAGCTAATTAGAAGTGCCGAGACCTCAAAAGTAGTATTTGAATCTATTAAAGAAAAATTAGCAAATGAAGGTAATGACTTTGTTGATAATAAAAAGATATTGCTGGCGACTGTAAAGGGAGATATACATGATATAGGAAAAAATATAGTAAAACTTATCCTTGAAAATTACGGTTACAAAATTATAGATTTAGGCAAGGATGTCGATATAGAAAAAATCGTTGAAACTATCCATAATGAAAACATACATTTAGTAGGTTTAAGTGCTCTAATGACTACTACAGTTAAAAATATGGAATACACCATAAAAGCTATAAAGGAAAACTCACCACAAATAAAAATTATGGTAGGAGGTGCAGTGCTGACTCCTGATTACGCTTCTAAAATTGGAGCTGACTATTATTCTAAGGATGCTAGAGAAGCAGTAAATATAGCTAAAAAAATATTTGAAAATTAATATAAGCATGAAATAACATAGTCTACATGAATTTGCAAAATTCCACATAATAATATTGAAATAAATACTTTTGCATGATATAATTTTTCTAAAATTACAAATAAATATAAATAGTTGTAGACTAGTAAATCATATAAACTATAAAATACTACTACATTAAAAAAACAGACTCATTCAATTATGAGTCTTAATTATTGGAGGCATAATGGGTTTAATTACATTGCTTTTTACGTCTTTAGGCTTATCAATGGATGCATGTGCAGTATCAATAACTAATGGTATGTGTTACAACAATATTCAGAAAAAACAGGTTTTAGTGACTGCTTTTATTTTTGGTTTTTTTCAAGCCTTAATGCCAATTATCGGTTATCAAATTGGTTCAACCTTCAGTGATTTTATAACCTTTTTAGATCATTGGATTGCACTTATATTATTAGGAATAATTGGCGGAAAAATGATATGTGAAGCAATAAAAGAGCTTAAGTACCCAGAAGCATGCCTAACAAGTACCAAAATACTAACTTTTAAAACTTTAATATTACAAGCTATTGCAACAAGTATAGATGCCTTAGCAGTAGGTATAAGTTTTTCCATAATGAAAGTTGATATTATTATTGCTGCCTTGTCAATCGGTATTATAACATTTTTTAATTCAGTAATAGGCTCAAATCTTGGCAAAAGATTTGGTGAAAAATTTAAACAAAAAGCAGAAATCCTTGGTGGTACAATATTAATTATAATTGGAGTTAAAATATTTCTTGAACATACAATATTATAATTTATTGCCTCGTTATAACACACCGTTTCAACGAGGCAGGAACAATTTCTACTTAGTAAACTACTCTACCATCTTCCCTTTAATATAAAAATAACCTTCTTCATCACAAATATGTGTAGGACAATCTTCATCTGATATATCTCCACAAATAACAGAAGTTGATCCACTTCTTGCAATTGCCTTAAATTCAACTGGTATCATTACACAAATTTTTTGATATATAGTAAATTTACAAGTTTCATTTTTATTACACTTACAAAAATGTAAAGAATCTATATAAGGATCTTCAATACATTCCACTTCAGCTTCACCTAAATCTACATAAGGTTCGATTGAAATAGGCACACAAACATCCATTTCTTGAAAAACATCTGTTTCACAAGATTCTTTCTCACATGATGGATTACACTTATCTATATCTTCATTTTGAAATTTATCTCTAAACATTTTAACATCCTCCTAATAACAATTATAGATATTTAAGGGGCTGTCTATAATAACAGTCCCTTAATAACGTAAAATTAGATTCTGTTGATTTTTATTTTTGGTTGTAATCTACTTTTTAGCTCAGTAGTAGATTCTTCATCATTACCATTGATTACACAACCCTCTTGGTTAGGTTCTCCACAGGTAACTATTGTTTCACCAGGTTCTCCTAACGCCCCAAAAGATACTGGAACTTCCACACAGAGATTTTGCGATACATAGAAAGTACAAGAAGTAACACCTGTGTCTATACAAGGTGTATTAGATACAGTTGCATCTCCTAGACAAGTAACGTCGATATCGCCTACTTCTGCAAATGGAGTAACCGTTACTGGAACGCAAGTTCCTATTGTTTGAAAAACTGTAGTTTCGCATAGTTCAACAGTACCACATACAGGACCACATACATTTAATCCGGTTTCTGTTTCTCCTCCGCCAGATAGACATACATTATTTGGACCAATTTGATATGTTGTAGTTAACTCAAAACATACCGTCATAACATCATTTTCTTCTTCTAAAGCAAAATCAAATTTTAAACCTACACAACCTGTAGGCGGGTCTGGATTTTCTTCTGTTCTAATCTGAACATTTTCCCCTATAACTACATCTTGTTCTACGTTATTAATAAATACAGTAACTTCTCCAAGATCTTCCTCAGTTATATCAGGACATATACCTAACAGCCAATGACTTAAAGCAATTGGTTCTTCTACTTGAGTTACAATATAACAAAATCTTTGAAACTCACCTGGTCCAGGTGTTAAAATCGAGTTTACTAAATCTAGTTCAACTGTAACAGGTATACTCGTTTCAGTGTAATCAGCTATATTTTCACATGCTTGTTGCAATATTTGTTTTATCATAATATTAATCATGCTCCTTTAATACAAACTATAAAAGGTATTGATATATATTATGTTTCATAAAAAACTTGGTTACTAAATAGCAAACAAATTCTGACAAAATACATCTTTTCTTTCAATTTCATAAAAATACCTCCACATATATAGTGTAAACACACAATTCATAGTGGAGGCATATAATAATTTAATCTCTATTCTTCTTCATCTTCTTCTGGTTCGTCCCAGTTGTGATAAATTTCCTGAACATCGTCATTATCTTCTAATGCTTCAATTAATTTATCTAGCATTTTTAAGTTTTCTTCATCTTCTACTTTTACAGTTGTTTGAGGAAGAAACATTATATCACCTTTAATATTATCATATCCTGCTTCTTTTAAACTGTTTAAAACTGATATAAATTCTTCAGGAACTGTAGTAATTTCGTAGCTATCATCTTCTACCTCAAAATCTTCCGCACCAGCTTCTAAGGCTGCCATCATAACAGTTTCTTCATCAGTTTTATCATCTTTATCAATAGATATAACACCTTTTCTATCGAATAAATAGCCAACACAACCAGTTGTTCCTAAGTTTCCGTTATACTTTGAAAAATAATGTCTAACGTCTGCTGCTGTCCTATTTTTGTTGTCTGTTAAGCATTGAACCATGAAAGCTGTTCCACTTGGACCATAACCTTCGTAAGTAATAGTATCAAAGTGCTGTCCTTCAGCTGCACCCATACCTGCTTTAATTGCTCTGTCTATATTGTCATTAGGCATATTTTGTGCCTTTGCTTTTTCTATTGCTGTTGCTAATGATGAATTATAATCTGAATCAGCGCCACCCTCTCTTACTGCAACAGTTATGGCTCTTGCTAACTTTGTAAAAATTTTACCTTTTAAAGCATCTTGTTTACCTTTTCGATTTTTTATATTTGACCATTTTGAATGTCCAGACATATTTGCCTCCTTACAGTTAATAACCGAGATATTTTATCATATAATTTTTAACTTTACAAATCATATTTTTTTTACTTTATTTTAAAACTTTGCCATCTTTAATTGAAAAATAGTCTGCCTTTCCAATATTAATCTCTGCCTGTCCACTTGTAAGTTCCATTAACAGATTTTTTAATCTTACGATATCATCATCTTTTACTATTAATTTTAAAATAACAGATTCTTCATATATTTTATCTATAATTAAAAAATTATTTGTAGTTAATTCATTATCTATTTTCCCAAGTAATGTATAGTCAATTTTAAAAGATACTTCGTAAAATAAATTTTTATCAACTATTATACCACTATTCAAGGCAATTTTAGCACCTTTTGTATAAGCGCGTATTAATCCTCCAGCTCCTAGCATTACGCCTCCAAAATATCTTGTAACAACAACTACTACATTTCTTAAGTTCTCTTGCGTTATAACATTTAAAGCGGGCATTCCTGCAGTTCCGGAAGGTTCTCCATCATCAGAAAATCTTTGAATATTCATGTTTTCTTCTAAAGTATAAGCATATACATTATGAGTAGCATCCTTATATTCTTTTTTAATTTCATTAATAAATTCTAATGCTTCTTCTTCTGAATTTATAGGTATTGCCGTTCCAATAAATTTTGACTTATTTATAATTATTTCATCTCTACCATATTGATGTATTGATTTATAATTACTCATCATTTAATTCACCTATTATATATTTTTGGTATTTTTTCAATTCACTTTCATATAAAAAAACATTAAAATTTACGCCATCTCCATCAAATTCAGTAGAATCAGTATTTCTATTTTCATATAAATAATAGTATTCTTTTAAATCAGTATTAGGTATTTTTAATTTGCATTTTAGTTTTTTACCATTTACTTTATAATCAACTGTATCTAACAACATATCTAAATTATATTTATTTAATGCAGAAATATATATAATATCACTATTTGATATAGTAGTTATCTTTTCATTCATAATTTTATCTACCTTATTATAAACTGTCAATATAGGTATTTCTTTATTAGTAATCTTTTCAATTAAGTTTATAGTTGTTTCTTTATGTTCCACTAGATTTTCGTCATTAATATCTATTAAATGTATTATTAAATCTGCAAATTTAATTTCTTCTAATGTACCCTTAAAGGCTTCTATTATTTGAGTTGGAAGTTTCTTGATAAATCCTACTGTATCTGAAAAAATTGATAGTTTTCCACCTGGTAATCTAACTCTCCTCAACTCTGTATCTAAAGTAGCAAAAAGCATGTCATGAGAAAAAACTTTTTTATTTTCAAGTTCGTCATCACACCATTCGCTTTCTAACAAAGCATTCATAAGTGTTGATTTACCTGCATTAGTATAGCCTACTATTGATATAACTGGTACTTCATCCTTCATTCGTTTTTTTCTTTTAGTTTCCCTAGCTTTACTTAATTCTTCTAACTGGCTCTGAATATCATTAATTTTATCTTTTATACGTCTTCTATCCAATTCTAACTTTTGCTCGCCAGGTCCTCTAGTACCAATTCCGCCTCCCAATCTTGATAGATTCTTATTCAGACCGATAAGTCTAGGTAAACTATATTTTAATTGAGCTAATGCTACTTGTAATTGACCTTCTTTAGTCAATGCTCTCTTAGCAAAAATATCAAGTATTAAGTTTGTTCTATCTATTATCTTAACATCTATAACTTCTTCAATATTTCTTATTTGAGACCCAGTTAATTCATCATTAATAATTACTGTATCTATATCAAGCTCTTTAACATAAGCAGCTATTTCTTCTATTTTTCCTTGACCGACATAATACTTATTATCTATACCATGTCTATTTTGTATTACACTTGATATAACTTCACCTCCTGCAGCTTCAACTAGCTGCTCTAGTTCATCCATATCATTTTCTTCAGTATTTTGCAATTGCACAGCAATTAATAAACATCTTTCTTTTTCTCCCATGTTACCTCCATATATACATATGTTTATGTTTATAGTTTCTAATTTTAATAATTCCATATATATTCTTAATATATGGAATCATTTTTACGTTAATCATATTTTACCACATTTAATATTATTATGTACATATTTTTTATTTTTACTTAATTTGCCTCCCTTAATGAAGGAAAACTCATATACGAATCTGGAACTTCTCCAACTATTACAATTTCAGCAATTAATAAATTATTGCTCACTGTAATACTACTTGTTGTAGCAGGACTTATAATTCTCATATCAACACTAACAGTAATATAAATTTTATATCTGGTTTGATTTATTCCTGATTCTTCAAACTCAGTAATAAAGTCTACTATAACACTACCTTGATGAAATATTGTAAATTTTAAATCAGGACCTCTATTTGAAAGAAGCTGATTGTCTAGTGCTGAAAAAAGTGGAATTTTAAAAGATTGATTCTCAAGATTAACAATTTTATCCTGAACACTCTTGGCAATATTGGAAGATATTTTATTCATTACCAATGCATCTGTGCGAATCATATTTATTTTTCCATCATTGTCATAAGTTGGTATTAAAATTTGTTCTTTTAATTCATCTTTTTCTATTTCTTCTCTTACTGTACTGTTAATTATTTGTGTAGCAATAACTTTAGCGTTTACTTCACATATTGATTTTAAAGTAGGTTTAATACTTACTTCTATATAATAATATGAAATTATAGAAAAAATTACTAAAAACATGGCAATTATTTGAATATAAGTTCTCTTGTATTTTTTCACCTATTGATTTCCCCTCCCTTCTATTATATAATATGATGAAAATTAAAAACTTTGACAACATTAGTATATTTTGTGATATACTAATTACGTAGTTATACGGAGGTTAATATGTCAAAAGAAAATAAGAAAAATAATGAAAAAGATATTGAAATAGTAGAAAATAATGTAGTAAAAAAATCTAAAAAGAAAAAAAGAAAAAAGAAAAAAAATGTGATATTAAGAGTATCATTATTATTAATATTAACAGCTATAATCATTGCAGGTGGAGCAGTTGCTGGTATGGTCATTGGCATAATGAAAAGTGCCCCTGAAATTGATACTACTAATGTACTCACAACATTAACAGAAAGTTCAGTAATTGTAGATGAAAATGGATCTATAATAGAGCAAATACATGATCCAAATGAAAACAGGGAAATAATTCCATTAGAAGAAATACCAGAATATTTGCAAAATGCTTTTATAGCAATCGAAGATCATCGATTTGAGGATCATCCAGGTATTGATGTACGAAGAATTTTAGGCTCTCTATTACATAATGTTAAAGTAGGTGACCCAACAGCACAAGGTGCTAGCACAATCACACAACAGTTAGTTAAGAATCTTTACCTTACAAATGAAAAATCATTGGAACGAAAAATTAAGGAAGCATATTTATCAATTCAGATGGAAAGAAAGCTTTCTAAAGATCAAATACTTGAGTATTATTTAAATACTATACCTTTAGGCCAAAGTTCTTATGGAGTTGAAACTGCAGCATATACTTATTTTTCTAAAGACGCTAAGGATCTTACACTAGCTGAAAGCGCTCTTTTAGCTGGTTCTGCAAAAAGTACAGTTTCTTATGCACCATTTAATCGATATAATTTAGAAGATACTAATGATATTCCAGAAGATGATATTGTTGGATATGTATTTATTGGTTCTGTTCAATATGCATGCGTTTATAACCAAAATGCTATTGATAGACAACATGTCATATTAAATAGAATGCTTGATCTAGGATTTATAAATCAAGAAGAATATGATAATGCAATGTCAGAGGATATGCGTATTGCATTAAATCCTGGACAGACAAAAATCGAAGGAATTTCGTCAACTCCAATGGATTATGTAAAAGAAAAGGTCATTGAAGATTTGATGATTACGCAAGACTTATCCTATGAAGAAGCAGAAAGCTACATTTACAGAGGCGGTTTGACAATAACTACAACAATTGATGTTAATATGCAAAAATCCCTTGAAGAATCCTATAATAATTTCGCTGTGTTGCTACTTGGAGCTGAGCCTTCTGGTGATAAACCAATTGCTCAGGATTGGAGATACTTCAAGTGGTTAGGAGGCTCAGGTACTGGTACTCTTGATTCCGCGCTAAATATTCTAAACGAAAATGGTCAGCTTATTTATTTTGCAAAAGATAATATTCTGGATTCTAATAATAGTATATATTTAAATCCAGATGAATACTATTACGATGAAACAGGTAACTTAATTATAAATTCCAAAAAATTTGACCTTTATTCTACATCAATAGATATTGTTAATTGTTATACTGTAGATGAAAAGTTTAACTTTGTATCTCATAATATAGGAGCCTTAAATATAGGCAATAATTTTGAAATACTTGAACAAAAAGGTACTAAGGGAGTTTTCTCAATTCCTAAAAGTTACTTAGAAAAGAACCCTGAAATGTTTTCAGTAGGTGAAGATAATATATTGAGAATACCCGAAGGTTATTTCTTCTATCAAGATACAGGAATTGTTCAGCCTCAGTCTGCAACAGTAATTTTAGATTACAAAACAGGTAAAATAAAAGCTATGATTGGCGGAAGAAATGTTGAGGGAAGCAAAACTTTCAATCGTGCTTCTGATGCTGCAAGACAGCCAGGTTCAACAATTAAACCACTTTCAGTGTATCTTCCTGCTCTAGACTTAGGCTACTCAGCAGCATATATACTAGATGATTTGCCTAGATATAATGAAAAAGGTGATAGATGGCCAAAAAACTGGTATGAACACAGAAATATAAAATATTGGGGTAAAACAACTCTTCGAAAATCAATTGAGCAATCTATCAACACAAACGCAGTTAAAATGTTAGAAACTATTGGTACAGATGCAGCTATAGATTCATTAACAAAACTAGGGTTGATAAATGCACTAAACCCTGAAAATGATACTTTTATTACTCCAGGTGAAAATAACGCCTATAATGATGTTAATTTAGCATCACTTGCTTTAGGTGGTTTAACTAAAGGATTTTCGCCTCTGGATATGACTGCTGCCTATGGTGCTATTGCTAATGATGGTGTTTATATTGAACCTTTTGCATATACTAAAGTTGTAAATACGAAAGGCGAAACTATACTTGATAAAGTACCTGAAACACATGTTGTAGTTAGCCCTGAAGTTGCTTCTTTGATGAAAGATATTTTGAGAACTACTGTCAATCCAGGTCTGTCATATAGAGCTAAACTACCAGCAGAGTTGGGTATTGATGTAGCAGGCAAAACTGGAACAACACAAGCAAATGGTGACTTTTGGTTTGTAGGATTTTCACCTTATTATGTAGGTGGAGTTTGGGTTGGAAATGATAATGTTCAAATGAAGCTTTCAGGTGATAGTGGTGTTACTGCAAGATTATGGAGCGGAATTATGACTCCTATTCACCAGGGTTTATCGCCTGCTAAATTTGAGTTAAATCCAAATTTAATACCAGTAAAAGTTTGTAGTCAATCTGGTAAATTGCCTACAGAACTTTGTTCTCAAGATCAACGTGGAAGTCAGGTTATAACAGAATACTTTATTCCTGGAACTCAACCAACGACAACTTGTGATACACATGTAAAAATTCCAGTTTGCACAAGCTCTAATTTGTTAGCATCTCAATACTGTCCTGGAAACTTAATTGAAGAAAAAGTCTTTGTTACAAGAGATCCACTTTATGATCCAGATGCAAAGACACAAAATTATGATGCTAAAAAATTATATAAGCAAATACTTGAAGATAGAATAATTTTTTCAGCAGATGAATTGAAACAAATTTATTCTGGGCAAGCTACTTTTGATGAAAACAATCAATTAACTCATGTTCTAGGAATAGAAATAGAAAAACTAGGTTCTTCTGGTTATTTAACTGAAGATTATCAATATCAAATACCTACTCAAACATGTTACTATCATACAAAATGGCATTATGATCAATGGCTCAATGGTGACGATAACCATGATGATGATTCTAACAATGAAAACAACGGAAACGATGGTAATAACAATAACAATGATAACAATGATAACAATGGTCATGATAATCATGGTGATTTAAATGATAATAACATTGATAATTCAGATGAAGAAGTAGAAGATATAATTGATTCAATTTTAGATTCAATAACAAATTAAAAACATAATAGTACAAATATAAGGAGTTTAACTAATATGTTAAACTCCTTATTATATAGATAAAATATAATTACACAAAATTCAAAACTAATTAAATATTACGATTTATTTTTAGGATTGAAAACTACTGCAACTATGTAGCCAAATAACAGTGCCGCAGCTACGCCCGGTGCAGTTTTAATTACTCCTCCGCTTAAAGCACCCATAAAACCTTTGCTAGAAGCCTCTTCCATAGCTCCCTTTGCAAGTGAATTTCCAAATCCTAATAATGGAATAGAAGCTCCAGAATATCCAACCTCTATAATTTTGTCATATATTCCTAAAAACCCTAAAATAGCACCTATAACAACTAACATAACTAATAAGTAAGCATTGTTTTTCTTAAAAACGTCTATAAATATCTGACAAATCATACAAATGATTCCGCCAACAATAAAGCTCATTACATAATTCATAATATTCTCCTTTATCCTTCAATTCCTATACAATGGGCTATACCAGGTATACTTTCTCCCTGTAATGTTGCTGTAGGAGAGTGAAGTGCTCCTGTTGAAGTAAACAGAAGATTTTTAATTTCTTTTTTTAATAGCTTTTTGTATAAAAAAGCACCAAATACAACTGCTGAACACCCACAGCCACTCCCACCAGCATGAACATCTTGTTTTTCTAAGTCATAAATTATAGTACCGCAGTCATCATATTTTTTCTCAATACTCATTTTATCTTCATTGAACATTTTATTTACTATTCCTTTGCCTACTGTACCTAAATCTCCCGTTACAATTAAATCATAATCAATACCAGTATCAATAATATGTTGCTTTAAAGAACTATATGCAGCTGGTGCCATCGCTGCTCCCATGTTATTAGCATCTTTTATTCCCAAGTCCTCGATTTTACCAAAGGTTACATTCTTAATTGTCGGACCTGTACCAATATTAGATAGTAATACTGCTCCTGAACCTGTAACAGTCCATTGTGCTGACATATGCCTTTGTCCTCCCATTTCAAGAGGTAAGCGATACTGTCTTTCTGCGCTACAAAAATGACTAGAAGTTACACATAGTATATTATTTGCAAAGCCTCCATCTATGAGCATAGCACCTAGTCCCATTGTCAAAGCCATAGTTGAACATGCTCCATAAACTCCTATATAAGGAATTTGTAAGTCTCTTGCAGAAAAGGAGGAAGATGTTATTTGATTTAATAAATCTCCTGATATTAAAAGATCAATTTTGCTTTGCATATGATTTTTATTTAATAATTTTTCTGCTGCTGTTTTTTGAAATTTAAGTTCGCTTTTTTCCCAGCTATCTTCTCCCCATAAACTATCTTCAATAATCATATCAAAGTTATTTTTTAATGGCCCTTCTCCTTCTTTTGAGCCTACTATTGTGTATACATCTCTAATAAATACATTATCTTTCATATGAAATGTTTGTTTACCTAATTTTTTCAAGTTAAATCCCTCTCTTATTACAAATTATTATACATGTTAATTATTTTAATACTAGGCTTAATAAACCTGCTATAAAGGATGCAAAATATCCATATACTAAAACAGGACCTGCTAGTTTAAATATATTTGATGCTGTTCCAAGAACAAATCCTTCTTTTTTATATTCAAGTGCTGGTGAAACTACAGAATTTGCAAAACCTGTTATTGGAACAACAGTTCCTGCTCCACCAATTTTACCTAAATTATCATACCATCCAAGTCCTGTTAATAAAGCTGATAGTCCTATTAATGTAACTAATGATATTGAACTAGCTTCTTCCTCTGGTATACTTAGCCCTGACATATATAAATTTTTAAATATTTCTCCTAAAGTACATATTGCACCTCCAAAAATAAATGCCATAATACAATTTCTAATCATATTATTCTTGGGAGTAAATTCATCTACTAACTCCTTATAATTATTCTTATTATATTTCATATATTTCCTCCACTATAATAATATGGCACTTTCAGGAATTTCTTTTAGGGATTTATCGATACTATTTCCAAAAACTATTGCGGTTAAGCTTATGGCTAAAATTATTACTAATAAAAAAATCTTTTTTTTCAAACTAATCACCTCATAACTATTATTTACAAAAAAATATTTTGAATACAAAAAAAAAGCACTAAATGTGCCTTTTTTTAAAAATTATGTAAAATATTTCTTATTATATTTAATATCATATTAAACAAATCCTTTAAATTCAACTTTTTATAAAATCATTTAATTTTAATTAATATATTACTATTATTTAAATATTTAAACTTTACATTTAGTACTACTTTTTAGAACCAATTGTTTTTCTCATTATAACTTTAGTTCCAACATCTTTTTCAGATAATACTACCAGCTCGTCCATAAATGTCTCCATCACAGCGAAACCCATACCTGAACGTTCTAGTTCTGGCTTGGTTGTATACAACGGTTCTCTGGCCATGTCTACATTTACGATACCTAACCCAAAGTCTTCAACTATT
Source organism: Sedimentibacter sp. MB31-C6 (assembly GCF_035934735.1). Taxonomy (NCBI): domain Bacteria; kingdom Bacillati; phylum Bacillota; class Tissierellia; genus Sedimentibacter; species Sedimentibacter sp. MB31-C6. The sequence continues at coordinate 2,759,591 of NZ_CP142396.1, read as the reverse complement.
ATTTCTACCATCTGCCCCTTTATTCTACATTGGATTTCTACATTCCCAACAGCATCTTCATAGCCATGAATAATTGCATTTGTAACTGCTTCTGATACAGCCGTTTTGATGTCTGATAATTCTTCAATTGTTGGATCTAAACTTGAACAGAATGCTGCAACTGCCGCTCTGGCAAAGGATTCATTTGTTGAAAGGCTTGGTATTTTAATATATACATAGTTATTATGCATTTTGTCCCCCTATTTTATATTTATTATTTTTCCAATGCCGCTCATATCAAGTATTTTTCTTACCTTTTTGCTAGCATTTATAATTTCTATTACTCCATTACGCTTCCTTATTACTTTATAACGGCCTATTACAAACCCAATACCTGAGCTGTCAATAAAATCTAGCTTTTTTAAATCTATTACTATCTTTTTATATTTTTCATCTTTAATCTTTTCATCAATTATGTCTCTTATGGATTCCGAACTGTGATGATCTAAATCACCATTAAGCTTAATAAACAATTCATGTCCTATCTCAATAAATTCTATATTCACAATAAACTCAATCCTTTCTATATAATGTACAAGCTATTATACTTCTATATAAGTTAATTTTCTCTGACTTGTTTTGAAAGGTTTTGTCGATTATTGAAGATAAATGATGACATTTAAATTTGTAGTGAATTTTTCTCTAAATATGGTATCATAATAGAAAATTCAGATCCTTTTCCTACAGTACTCTTTACTTTGATTTTTCCTTTATGACCTAATATAATTATTTTAGCAATTGAAAGACCTAATCCATGTCCTCCTACTTCTTTGCTTCTAGATTGTTCTGCACGATACAGCCTGTCAAAAATTTTACTTAAATCTTTTTTTTCTATACCAATTCCTGTATCTTCTACTTTTATTATATAATAATCATTTTGGGTATAACCTGATACCATGATATATCCCTTTTCGGGAGTAAACTTCATAGCATTATCTATAAATATCCTAACAGCCTGCTTAATTCTGTTTTTATCAGCGTATATACTAGCATCATTATAAAATTTAAAATAAAATTTATGTTTGTTATCTATCATTTTCGTTTCTTTTTCAATTTCTAAAAGAATTTCACTTATTTTAAAATCTTCTTTAGTATATGTAAGAGTTTGTTTATCACTTCTCGCAATAAATAAAAGCTTTTCTATTAGATCCTGCATATTTTCAGTTTCATTTTTAATAGCACCGATGGATTCTTCTAATACATCCTTATCATTTTTCCCCCAACGGTCCAGCATATTTACATATCCTTTAATTACAGCTATGGGAGTTCTTAATTCATGAGAAGCATCTGAAACAAATTGTTGTTGGGATTTATATCCATCCTCAATTCTATCCATCATTTCATTAAACGTTTGAGATAAATCTTTTAATTCATCTTGTGTTCCTTTAATGTCCAATCGAGTATTAATATTATTAACTGTTATAGTTTTTGTTATTTCTGTCATATTCTTTATTGGACCAATTAGTTTATAGCTTGTTCTTGAAACAATAGGTAAAAACAAAATTAACCCAAATGCACCTGATATTAAGACTAGAGCATTTATACGTATTGCATCATATATTAAGTCTTCAACAGAGTAGTGGAAATTAATATAATATCGCGAGTTTTCGATTTCTATAGGTGAAGAAAAAACGTATTCTTTATTATAAATTAAATTTTCTAAAATTACAATAATATTGTCAGAATACCTTGTTTCTTTATCTGTAGAATAAATTAAATTTAAATTTCTGTCATACATACTAACCGATTTCAATTTCCCTTTTACAAGCATATTTTCAACTTTTTTCTTATCTGGGTAATAATCTTGTAATTTAGTAATGTCTTCAATAATTATTTCATCATTAAATTTATTCATCTCAAAAATAAAATATCCATTAGAAGTTATAAAAGCTACTATTAGTATAACAACAATATAAAGAATGAAATAAGTGGTAGATATTTTAAAGGCTATAGAAAACTTAAGCCTTTTCAATAGGCCAAATATGAATTTAACAAATAGTTTAATTGGATAAAGAATTATACTTATTAATGTCTTCATTAATATCTTAATCAATTTTAAAATATTATTTTTCTTTTTAACTTTTTTCATACTATCCTTCAATCTCTTATTATGTAGCCTACACCTCTGACTGTCTCAATAAGACTAATCTTGTATTTTTGATCTATTTTACTTCTTAAATACCTTATATAAACATCAATTATATTTGTATCACCAAAATAATCATATCCCCAAACCTTATCAAGAATTTTTTCCCTAGTTAAAACAATATTTTTATTTAACATCATATATTCTAAAAGTTCAAATTCCTTCTTCGTTAATTCTATATTAATATTATTATATTCAACTTTATAACTATTTTTAAAAAGTTTTAACTTATCTATTTTTAAAATATCTTCATCATCATTATTTCTTTTTATATATTTTCTTTTAAGCAAGACTCTCATACGGGCCAATAGTTCCTCTACTGCAAAGGGTTTTGTCATATAATCATCCGCTCCAATATCAAGACCAGTAACTTTGTCTGATATATCATCTTTAGCTGTAAGCATAATTATAGGAACATCTGATGTCTGTCTTATTCTCCTGCATACTTCTATACCACTTAATCTAGGAAGCATTAAATCTAGTATAATTAAATCTATATCACTTTCTTTACCTTTTTCTAATCCTTCTCTACCATTATTAGCAATTTCTACATCGTAACCTTCATAATTAAACTCCAATTCTAAAAATCGTGCTATTTTATGTTCATCTTCCACAATTAAAATTTTCTTCTTATCCATAATTAACTCCCTGAGGATTTTTTATTATTATACTATTAATAAACAAAAATATCAATTAATAACATATTAATAAAAGTATCAGGTTAGTTCCCTGATACTTTTATACTATTCTATAATTATTTCATTTTCATCAGAGTCATTATTGACATTTGAATCATTATTAGAATCTAAATCATCTTCGTTATCAATGATAATTTCTGATTTTTCTTTAATCTTTTCTACTGTTTCTTGCATATTTTTCTTTAAACCGCTAACATTTATTGAATTCTTATCTCTATAAATTTTAATTTTACATGATGTGGCTACTGCCAATAGCAGCCCAAATATTACAATCCAAAAGGCCATTATGAATGTTAACAATATAATTACAAGTGGAAGATTAACTAATGTATTACCATTTTTGTTTTTTACTAATAATTTAAGTTCCAAAAGTTTGTTCGCAAAACCTGTAACGCCTTCCTTATTATTATTTTTTTTACCTTTTTTCTTTTCAAGTTCAATTATTGATTTAATTAAGTCTCCATCATTTTTTTCCAAAGCTTTTTTTGCTTCTTCATAACTTACATTAACTCTACTCCTCAACTCATCAATTTGTTCTAATGTAATTTTCATCTCTTCCTCCAATTAAAATTATTTATCTATTAGATATAATATACCCTTTAAAAATTAATCCTGATTTAGTTTAATATTAAAACAAGATTAGAATTTAGAATATTTTTTATAACACAAATTTGAAATAAACTTTAGTATTAAACAGCAAATAAACAGATATGAATTCCAAATTTGACAAATTATCATATTTATTGACAAATTGAGACATTCGTGGTAATATAGATTGATAATTTGAATAAAACTTGACTTACTTTATATAATTTAAGGGAGAGATAATCGCTATGGAGAAGAAATCTATTCTTGAGAAATTCGGACTTGTTGAGAAAGTCGATGATATTGTTGATGAAGAAATTGTTAATGATGCTGAAAAGAAGTTAAATACTGAACTAGATAAAGTTACTACTAAAAGCAAGGTTGAATCAAAAGAAGAAATTAACTTTATAAGTGAATCTGATGATCCTATAGCTAAAGTTAAAAATAAGAAATTATTGCAAATCGAAGAAATATATAAAAATTATGATATAGATTCTCAAGGGATAAATTCATTGTCTATTGTAGAAAGTTTCCAAAAAGCATTACCAGATTATTTGCCTGCAGAAGTAAAAAGACAATCCATTTTAAACATTATCATATCTTCAAATGTCAAAGTTGAAAACTTGGTTAAAGATGGAAATGACAAATTAAAATGTTTAAATGAATTTTCTCAATTATTTACCAATGATTCTACTGATATGATAACAAAATTCGAAAATGAAATTGAAATTCTTAATAAAAAAATAAATAATTATAAAATAGCTATCGAAAATATGAAAAACTTACATAATGAGCAAAACTTTATGGTTAAATATGAAATTGACAAAATTAATAATATAATGCAGTTTTTAAACAATGATAAAACAAATTCATAATCAGTGAAGGTGATAGAATGCATGGTTACAGACTTACTAAACGTGGAAAAATTGTTTTAACTATGTTTATTATTTTATTTTCAATAATTAGCACATATAGTTTAAGGCCAATTGTTATTGCAAGTGATAATGATAATTTAAATAATAAATCCTCAATAGAAACTAATCATACTATAAAGTCAAACATATATTACTCTACTAAAGACATAAAAGCAAATATAGATGACATGCGAATTATCAAAATGCCTAAGGTTGATTTCAATATTAACCAAATCCATGAAGACACCTCAAAAAATAATAATGAAGAAAAATTTTTAAGTATTCCTATTGATAAAGTCACTGATTACAAAGAGAGGAAAATAGCTTTTCTAACCTTTGATGATGGTCCATCAAAAAATGTAACTCCTCTTATCCTTGATATTCTTGATGAGTACAATATCAAAGCCACATTTTTTGTTCTCGGAGTTCTTTGTGATAAAAATGGTAACATATTGAAAGATATTGTTAGTAGAGGAAATTCTATTGGAATTCATTCTTATTCACATAATTATAAAAAACTATTTGCAAATAAAGAAGAATTTAAAAATGAATTAATACTGACAGAAAATATTTTAAAGGAAATCTTAGGTGAAGAATACAAAACAAGATTATTTAGATTCCCTGGAGGCTCTTTCGAAGATTATAAAAGCAAATATAAAGATATTTTATATGAAGAAGGTTACATTAGTATCGATTGGAATGTAATTACTGGAGATGGAGAAAGAATAAATTTATTACCTGAGGAACAACTAAAAATATTAAAAGCTACAATTAAAGGGAAAAATCATGTTATATTACTACTTCATGACTCAGCTACTAAACAAACTACAGTTGAGGCTCTTCCTAGTATAATAGATTACTTAAAATCTCAAGAATATGAGTTTGCAATTTTAGAATAACTTAAAGTCGTATAAAATACGACTTTTTTATAACTCTAAATCCACTGTAGGGTTTGCATTGCATGCAAACCGCGGGACGCATGAAATGCGTCCCCTACAGCTTAGTCTCATAATTTTAAATTTTATTCTTGTCTTCTTTTATTAAATTCCTAATTGCTTCAATAGCAACCTTTATTCCACCTTCAGTATCATGATTCATAGGATCATCCATACCCAATTTTCGCCTTTCCTGATTAGCAACAACATTTAAAACTGAGCCAACACGAACTTTCCGATATGCTCCTACAATAAACAATGTCGCTGATTCCATTTCTGAGACTAAAGTTCCTAACTTTAACCATGCATCCCATTTGTTAATTAGTTCATATCCTACCGGTTTTGTTTCTGGTTCATGTTGTCCATAATAAGAGTCTTTGCACTGTACAACTCCTACGTGAGTTCTTTTACCTAATTTTTTAGATGCTTTTACTAAAGCATTCATTATCTCATAATTAGCTACTGCTGGAAATTCGACAGGTGCATATTCTCTGGCTGTCCCATCCATACGAATTGCCCCTGAAGCAATCACTATATCTCCACCCTTAACATCAATTTTCATTCCACCACTTGTTCCTACTCGTATAAAAGTATCTGCTCCAATATTAGAAAGTTCTTCTAAGGCTATTGCTGCAGAAGGTCCACCTATTCCTGTTGATGTTACACTTACTTTTTCGCCGTCAATATAACCTGTATATGTTACATACTCTCTGTGATCAGAAACTAATATAGGATTATCAAAATGTTCTGCAATTTTCTTACACCTTTTTGGGTCTCCAGGCAAAATAACGTATTTGCCCACATCTCCTTCTTTCATATTAATATGATATTGAATATCTCCTGAATATGCTTTACTCATCATGGCCTCCTAATTATTATTTACTTATATCAACTGAGGTGAGTCATTTTCTCTTATTTTAACCTTATTTATTATAACATCTGAAATTTCTTTAATACCCATAGTTCCAATATCACCTTTTTGTCTTTCCCTAACTGATACAGTATTATTATCAGCTTCTTTTTCTCCTACTATAAACATGTATGGTATTTTTTCCATTTGAGCTTCTCTTATTTTATAACCTATTTTTTCTGCTCTGTCATCTATTTCAACTCTAATATTCATTGCTTCTAACTCTGATTTAACTTTTTCTGCATAATCATTAAATTTATCAGAAATTGGCAATACTTTTACCTGTACAGGAGCAAGCCAAGTAGGAAATGCACCTGCATATTGCTCTATAAGAATACCAAAGAATCTTTCAATGCTTCCAAATGCAACTCTATGAATCATTATTGGTTGATGTTTTTGTCCATCTGCACCAATATATTCAAGCTCAAAACGCTGTGGCTCTTGATAGTCTAATTGTATAGTTCCACACTGCCATGTTCTTCCTATACAATCTGTTAAATGAAAATCTATTTTAGGTCCATAGAAAGCTCCATCGCCTTCATTTATTACAAAATCTACATTTATTTCTTCTAATGCTGCTTTTAAAGATGCTTCAGCCATATCCCAATCCTTAATTTCTCCCATAAACTTCTCTGGCCTTGTTGAAAGTTCAACATGATAATTAAATCCAAATGTTGAATACATTTCGTCAATTAGTTTTGCAACGCCTTTTATTTCATCTTTTATTTGCTCAGGAAGCATAAATATATGAGAATCATCCTGAGTAAATGCTCTTACACGCATTAGTCCATGTAAAGCTCCAGATAATTCATGTCTATGAACTCTACCAACTTCCGCTAACCTTAAAGGAAAATCCTTATAAGAATGCATTTTATTTTTATATACTAATATTCCTCCAGGGCAATTCATAGGTTTTATAGCATAATCCTCTTCATCTATTAAAACAGTATACATATTTTCTTTATAGTTATACCAATGACCGGATGTTTCCCATAAATGTCTGTTTAATATTATTGGTGATTCAATTTCTACATAACCAGCTTTTTTATGAATTTCCCTCCAATATTTCATTAATTCATTTTTAACTTCTACACCTTTAGGTAGGAAGAAAGGAAATCCTGGTCCTTCTTCAGACATAAAAAATAGTTCTAACTCTTTACCAAGCTTCCTATGGTCACGCTTTTTTGCTTCTTCTAACAAATTAATATATTCTTCCAATTCTTTAGCCTTAGGAAATGTAATACCGTAAATTCTTTGAAGCATCTTATTGTTTTCATTTCCTCTCCAGTATGCTCCAGCTATACTTAATAATTTAATTGCTTTTGGTTTTTTTGTAGTGTCAAGGTGAGGCCCTGCGCATAAATCAACAAAGTCTCCTTGTTTATAAAATGATATTATAGAATCTTCAGGTAAATCTTGGATTAATTCAACCTTATAAGATTCATTTTTTTCTTCCATAAGTTTAATTGCTTCTTCCCTTGGAAGTTCAAATCTTTCAAGTTGTAATCCTTCCTTAACAATTTTTTTCATTTCTGCTTCAATTTTCTCAAAATCTTCTTCAACTAGTCTATGCTCCATGTCAATATCATAATAAAATCCATTTTCTATTGCAGGACCAATAGCTAATTTAGCTTCAGGCCATATTTTTTTTATAGCATGAGCCATTATATGAGATGAAGTATGCCAGAAGACTGACTTTCCTTCCTTATCTTCAAACTTTAGAAATCTAATATTTCCATCTTCGTTAATTTCATTTAAAAGACCTATAGTTGTACCGTTAAAACTTGCACCAACAACAATTCTTCCTAATCCTTCACTTATACTTTTTGCTACATCTAAAGCCTTTATACCGCTTTCATATTCCCTGATACTTCCATCAGGCAGTGTTAGTTTAATCATAATAGCCTCCAAATAATTTGATATTCTAATGTAAATGCGAATCATAATCGTTGCAGTTGATTAACCGCAATCTTTCAGAAAAACACAAAAATCTCGTTCTTAAACTAATGTTTAAGGACGAGATTTCAATTCGTGGTTCCACCTTATTTGCTTCTCAAAGGATTTAAGGCATCCATACCAAACCCTTAGGTCGTTAGACGATCAGGTTTAACTCCGGAGTAGTTTTCAAACAGTCATATATCAGAATGCTCACAGCCAAAGACATTCCTCTCTGAGATATTGTATCTATTCTACTGTTTCCATCATAGTTACTTATTTTTAATATTATATTACTCAATTCTTATCTTTGTCAATATCTTTTTATTATTTTTTTCTGAACTGCTTTTTTCTGTTGTTCTTTTTATCGTTATCATAATATTTTTCTCTAGATTTTTTTGATTTCTTTTCCTTTGAAAGTTCAACAATTACATCTTTTCCTTTTATCTGAGAACCTTGCATGCCATTAACAATTCGATCACGGTGCTCTTCAGCAACATTAAAAAATGAGTAATTTTTTAAAACTTCAATTTCACCAATATCCGTTCCTGGAATGTTACACTCTCCAGCCACTGCACCTAAAATATCTCCAGGTCTAATTCCTTGATTTTTCCCGACGCTAACATGAAATCTAACAGTTCTACCCAAATTTCGCTGGCCTTTTCTTAAAGACTTTCTTCTTTCAGGTATTAAATCATTTAAGTCTCTATCATCTGATTTATCGAACTTAACAAGTTTTTTAATCATAGCTGCAATTAAGGTTTCTATATCATATCCTTTTTCTATAAGTTTAACTGCTAGCTCACGATTTTCTCCTAAATCACCTTTTTCAATAACATCAACTATTCCTCTGATAAATTTATCTTGCTTAACTTCATTAACTTTATCAACTGTAGGAACACTTCTTTTTCTAATAGATTTTTTTGTATATTTTTCGATATTTTCAATTTTTTTTATTTCTTTTGCTGATGCTAGGGTGAAAGATGAACCTTCTCTTCCTGCTCTTCCTGTTCTACCTATACGATGTACATAATAATCTTCTTTAATCGGTACTTCAAAGTTAATTACTGCTTCAACTTCTTTTATATCTAAACCTCTTGCTGCAACATCTGTAGCTATTAAAATATCAACTAACCCATTATTAAATCTATTTAATGTATCTATTCTTTGAGACTGCTTTATATCTCCATGAATTTTATCACAGTTATAGCCCTTAACTGTTAAAGTATCATATAATTCATCTACAGCTCTTTTTGTATTACAAAATACCAATGTCAGCTTAGGAGTATAAGTTTCTATAATTCTTGTAAGAGCTTCTATTTTATCCGAATGCTTTACTAAAAAATAACTTTGCTTTACTTCTTTAGCTGTTATTCCTTCTCTTAAAACCGAAATATTTACAGGATTATTCTGAAACTTCTTAATTAATTTAGTCATATCTTTTGGAATAGTCGCAGAAAATAAAAGTGTTTGTGTTGTATGATCCACCTTACTTAATATAAGTTCTATATCTTCTCTAAAGCCCATCTTTAACATTTCATCAGCTTCATCTAATACTGTAATCTTTAACTCACCTAGCTTAATAACACGTCTATCAATTAAATCTATAACCCTACCAGGAGTTCCTACTATTATTTGAGCTCCTGCCTTTAATTTCTTTATTTGATCTCTAATATCTGCTCCACCGTACACAGTTACTGTTTTTACACCATCCATATATTTTCCAATTTTCCTGAATTCATTAGCTACCTGTACAGCTAATTCTCTTGTAGGCAAAAGTACTAAAGCTTGTGGAAATCTTATATCAATGTCTATTTTCTCTAAAATAGGTATTCCGAAGGCTGCAGTTTTACCGGTTCCAGTATTTGATTGCCCAATTATATCTTTTCCTTCTAGTATTACTGGTATTGCCTCTTTTTGAATTTGGGTTCCTTCTTCAAATCCCATTTCATCTAAGGCTCTTTGAATGTTGTCATTCAAATTTACATTTTCAATTCTCATTAATTTTATCATCCTCGTTCTATTTTTATTAACTTCTCATTATACTATGCATACCTAATAATTACAAATAATTTTTGTAAATTTTTATTAATATTATTTTTTATATATTTTTTCCTTATCTCATAAATTATTTTTAACTACTTACATTGTTTTATTCTCTTTTCAGATGTTTTAAACTATATCTTTTTATGGTATTATATTGTAAAAACTATAGCGGAGAAAATAAATGAAAGCATATTATATTTATCACAGCTGTTTTGTAGTAGAAACAGAAAACTCATTTTTAATATTTGACTATTTTGATGATAAGAGAACGCCTGAAGATGATTTTAATTTCAAAGAAGTTCTTAAAGATATATTTAAAAGCAATAAGCATCTGTACGTTTTTTCATCGCACAGCCATCATGATCATTTTAACAGATCGATTCTCTCATGGAGCAGTTATAAAAAAGAAACATATTATATATTAAGCAATGATATTAAGCTTTACACCGAAGTAAAAAACATATATACCGTAGGAAAAGATGAAATAACGGAAATAAACAACCTGAAAATATCTACCTTTGGTTCCACTGATAAAGGGGTAAGCTTTTTAGTAGAAATAGATGGGCACACAATATTTCACGCAGGAGATCTGAACTGGTGGAAATGGTCGGATGACACCCCCGAGGAAGAAAAGGAAATGGAAACTGCCTTTAAAGGTATAATTAAAGACATTTTAATCAAAGACGTCGCTATTGATATTGCCTTTTTCCCTGTTGACGGAAGACTTAAAGAAAATTATTTTTGCGGCGGACAATATTTTATAGAAGTAATTAAACCAAGAATATTTGTTCCAATGCACTTTTGGGATAACTTCAATATAACAAGTCTCTTTAAAAAATCTCAGGCTACCACAACAACTAACATTATTGAACTGCAGCATAACAATCAAATTATTATACAGTAATGAAATTACCGGCATATTATTAATTTCAATATAGCATATCTGCATAAAAAATCCGGCCTTAGCCTCGCAGCTAAGCCGGATTTTCTTGTACTACGGATTAATTAATTGACCTTTATCATTGTAGACTTCGTATGATGCCTGCTCATCTCCTGCATATATCCTGCAGCTTACGGTTTCCCAGGTTATTTCTTTATTTTTTATGATATCTATATAAGGTCCGGCACCCAAGAAAGCTCCTTCTCCGCTTCTGAGCACAAATCTGGTAATGACAAAGCTCCGCGCACTGTCAATCTGGTTTTGTTTTACACCCTCATCAAACCAAAAATCAGCATTTAATTCTCCGTCAACCAGATAAACTTCCTGTCGGACTAAATCAGTCATAGCATACTGTCCCTCATCTCTAAGCATGGCAACGGACTCTTCATCTGTATAAACAACAGCATTTTTAGGAATCGCAATTGTTGATTTGTCATTGCTGCCTGAGTTTGAAAGAATCTGCACTGCCAAAACAGCTATAACAAGAATTACAAGCGAAATTAAAATTGTCCATTTCTTTTTCATAATCTTAACCTCCTATGGGGTGATCCGGATTCCAAATTTATTCAAGTTTCGTCATTACGGTACAAACATAAATACCCTGCTTTTGCTGCCATCAGCAGTAGTATTCATCAATAATCCTAATTTACCTGAAAAGAAAAAATTATTTATACCCGCAGGAATATCGCTGAACAATAATAATTGTTCTTTATCGGTGTCGTACATATATGGTTTTTCCTCGTAATAATTTCTCCATGTCACAAACCGGCTATTGGAATCAAGATTGGCAATAGAAGAATCTGTTGATAAAACAGGCTTATTTTTTAACATATCCGTAATCTGAAAGGTTGTGATTTTTGTTTTGTCATTGGTAGAATTGTTTTCAATGCAAAAAAATCCGTTTCCATTTGCCGTAATTTGTTTAAGATGCTTAGTATTCTTCAATATTAAATTATTATCTACTGAAACGATATCTTTGAATTTACCTTCACTGTTCTTCCTGAAAGATGCAATCTCCTCGTTATAAACCATTGGGTTCTGGGCATCTTCAAGCAACGGAATAAGCTGCTGCTTTCCGATTGTATATTCATATAATTTAACTCTCAGGTCTCCGTTGGTGTCCCCATAAAAATCACCAAAGTATATCTTGCTTGAAAAACTACCACCATTCTGCCTGGATTTATCGTAGATTGTTTTCATTAATAATAACAAAATTAAAGAGGATTTTCCGACAGCTTTTCAGATAAAAATTTGTTAAAAAATTGTAAAATTTTATTTTTTTACACTCTTCGCTATTTTCACAAGCTCGCTTTCGCTGATGTTTCCTGTCAAGATATATGCCATTTCATCATAATTCCAGACAAGAATCCTAATATTGTCACTCTCACTGTAGAGGGCTTCTCTTCCATTTATAGTAAGCTCTTTACATTTTTCTTCATCTAACATTAACATAAGAATCATATTTCCATCTGCCCCTTGTTTTTAAGAAATAAAATACTTTCATGTGTTACTGTACAGCCTAACTCTTTATATTTATTATATAATGTTTTTTTGGTATTAACAAGAAAATCAAATTTTGAACATTAACAATATGAAGATTTAAAAAAATGTTTAGAATCTGAAATATTACCTATAGTACCAAAACAGGAAATAAAAAATATATAATAGATAACTTTATATATGATAGGGACAATGATATATACATATGTCCTGAAAACAAAATATTAAAAAATATAAGTAAAAAAACTTCCAATGAATACGCATACAAAAATAAAACTGCATGTATGGAATGTTTGCAAAAAGACCAATGCACTACAAATGCTAATGGTAGAATTATTAAAAGAAGTGAAAAAAATGATATATATGAAAAAGTAAGTGAAACAATGGATGAAAACAAAGACATTTATAAACTTAGGCAACAAATAGTTGAACATCCATTTGGAACTATAAAAAGAGCATTAGGCTATACATACTTCCTTATTAGAGATAATGAAAGCGTAAAGGCTGAGTCCTTTATACACTTTTTAATTTACAATTTAAAGAGAGTAATAAATATAAAAGGAGTTAAGGAACTTATGACCTTCTTTAACTCATTAATTTTGCGTTTGTTTTTGATTTTAATAAAATCAATCTAAAATTTGTATAAACTAAAATTTATGGGTGAAAAAGGTTGCATATTTGCGCAACCTCGTCCCCTGTGACCATTCCCTGTATTTCACGGCTATACCTCAGAAGTAACAGAGTCGAAAGTTTAACTTTTTCACTGGTCCTAAAACATACCCTGCACGTGAATCGGAAAAATCTAACTTAAAAATAAATGTTTTTTGCCTTAATTTATAGGTTCATTATAATTTTCAATGTTGTTTATTAGCCACTTGTTATTCTGATTTATAAAATAAAAGGTACTTTTTGATTCCGGACCACTTTCTCCTCCGCCAAATTTTACAACTACGGAAAAAGAATCTTTTTCAATATTGTTGATTTCTTCTATCGGATTGCTTGAAAGTGGCTTTATCATTCCCGACATTACCGCTACATATAGCTGTCCTTCTATCTCTTTAAAAGCAGGGTAATCTCTTTCAAAAATCTTATTATATTTTTTATCTATATACTCGGCAGCAAACACAGAATTTAACAAGTTTTTAATATCGTCTACCGACTTATATTTATCGCTGACAACTTTTTTATATGCTTTCCCACTCTCATCTTCTACTACTTTACCTTCTGTTTCAATATAGCCGTTAAGAATTTTATTTGCTTCAACATACATGGGAAGAATTTCATTTATTACATCTGTTGCCGCATTCAGTTTTACACCTGCGTTTTCGGAATTTTCCGGGCAGCCTGTTAAAGAACATAATATTGTTATAATAAAAATTAAATTATATAACCTTTTTTTCATATACTCCTCCAAAATAGGACGCTATCACATATAGCGGCCTTAACTATATTGTAGCTAAATAGCACAATAATGCACTCAACTAATCAACATAAACACAAAGCCTGTTAACAGTCCAATTGTTGTCTAAATATTCATCCAAGGTCGAACGGTCATAATATGATGATGGGTCTTTTATATAAATTGTATCGCCGTTATATCCGTTAGCCGCAACAAAGTGTGTCTCGCCTGAACTGTGTACCATCCCTACAAGAACGGGATTATCTTCATCTATGGAGCCCGCTATAAAATCTATGGCGTCACTATCTGTTTGAGTGGAGCTGGAAAAGTATTGTACAGTGTAATCATATTCATCTGCAGCCTGATAATAATAAAACGGACATGCATAATCTCCTAATGCTTCATTGACTTCTCCCGGATCGTCTGAACCTCCTAAATATCTTTGTATCATTGTAAAACTTGTAAGGCAGCATCCTGCTGAGGCAATGGTTGAGCCGCAAGTCTCCATTATGTCATCTCCCCAACGGTCGTCATCCTGATAGTAATGTGTTAAACTTAACGTTTTTGAAGATCTCAACCTCGTTAAGGCATTTCCTTTTTTGATTAATGCCTCATTAGCTTCTTTATAATCATCTTCATTTATATCAATATAGTCTAAAGAATTTGATGTGATATTTGCCGCAAATGCCAGTGTATTCGCAGATAAAGTTAACATTATGATTAAAATTAATGAATATACTTTTTTTAATTTAAACATTTTTTCCTCCTGTTTTTAAATTTTGGTTTTTGGTTGTTTTTAAACTTCTTATAAAAGAATATTGTAAATATCCTTTTAATGGTATATAATTTATATAGGCTCTTTCTTAAATACTCTTTTCAAGCTTGGCTGCTATTAATAAGATGAGTATAGGAAAGGCTTTTATTTATTTGGTGACCTTATATGTTTCATATTATTCAACTCCTTTCTGGTTAATTGCACCATAGCATTATTTTATTTCTTTATGCTTAAAAATTGTTATAATGTAGCCTATTTTCACAAGATGCCGATTTTATAATCAAGTAGCTTTAATTTCAATAATCAACCGTTTCGCTATACTTTGTAACAGTTTCAATAACATCGCCGGAGCTGTCCAGTGCGGTATGGGTTGTTTTCAGGCGGTAGGAACCTTTTTCAACATACCAATCCTTGTATAAATACATTTCCTCATCATCACTGGTATCTTCCCATGTTTTGATGGTTGTCCAGTCTTCGGATAGCTTCTGTAATTCCATTTTTACTTCTGCGGTGTATCCCATTTGTACATTTGTTCTTCCTTCACAGCTCAATTTACCTCCGGAATTCAAGGTTAAATTATTATAACATAATACAATTGCAACATAATTCGGTGTTATTTCCGAACTATTTTTAGAATCAACAGTTTCGGCATATACATTTGTTTGTATTAAAAATACAATAAAAACAAGAGCTAAAACCGACATCACTTTCTTTTTCATTAAAAAACCCTCCTTAAATTTAGTCTCATTAATAATGACAAAATTAAAGAGGATTTTCCGACAGCTTTTCAGATAAAAATTTGTTAAAAAACCGTAAAATTTATAAATTTTATTTTTTTGTATTCTCTGCTATTTTTAAAAATTCGCTTTCGCTTATGTTTCCTGTCAGGATATATGCGGTTTTGTCATCATTCCAGACAAGAATCCTAATATTGTCATTCTTACTGTAGAGGGCTTTTCTTCCATTTATCGTAAATTCCGTTACAACAGCGTCTTCCGTATCAATTGATAATGAGCCTCCAATATCCATTGTACTAAAATTAAAATATTCCTTATCTTTTCTGAATACCAGGTATATATGATTTTTCATAGTATCATATTTTTCAAGCTTAAAGCCTTCCGGGACATATTCCAGTTTAATCTCACCGAATTTATAGTTTTCTGCTTTTGAAGCATCATCTGTAAATTTAATATTTGTATCGTATTGTGTCCTTTCCAGGATAAAATTCATAAATCTAACTCTCCATGCACTTACGCTGCTTATCGTTATTGCGCTTATAGCAATAACAGCAATGAAAATCACTGCGGCACGTTTTGAATAGGTTCTTATTCTGCGAGCAGACTGGAATTTCCGTTCTTTTTTAAACAGTTTTTGCATATCTTCTCTGTGTTTTTCTGAAAACTTATGATTTTGACCTTCATATCCATCCAGTAAGATGTCCACTGCCTTATCTTCGATATCAGAAGCTGCTGCCTGAAGCATCGCATCCATAGTCTTATCAGTCACATATACTTTTTTATCCATTCAGCTCACCTTCTTTATTCAATAATATTAAAAGCTGTTTTTTTGCTCTCTCAATTCTTTTCTGCACGGTATCAGGCTTGATATTTTTCATTTCCGCTATTTCCGCCACGGAAAAACCATGTGAGTATTTGAGAAAAATAGCCTCCTGATAAATGGGTTTTAACTCCTCAATAATCTTGTTCAACCGTTCATAGCTTTCGTTGCTAATAACAATTTCTGTTATGCTTATATCATCTGATGTTATATTTTCATTAATTTCATCTGTTGTCTGTTTTTTTCTTTGATTGTACATATTTATCGAAACATTCTTACATATAGTAACAAATAAGTTTCTTGTTTTCCGACAATTGTTTTCATCTATTTTATGTAGGTGATTATAAACCTGCACAAATGATTGATGAACGGCATCTTCTGCCAAAAATCCATCATGGAGAACATTATAGGCAACATAAAACATCATGTCCCTATATTTATCATAAAGACGTTCAAGCTTAGAACCTTTTTCTTCGTCTCCCAGTAACATAAAAATCATATTCCCACCTTCCCCTTGTTTTTAAGAAGTAAAATGTTTTCATGTGCGACCATACAGCCTAAGTTTTTATATTTATTATACAATGTTTTTCGGGTGTTAACAAGCAAATCAAATTTTGAACAAGAAGAGATAATGTCACTCAGAATGGCAAAAATAGGGTTTGTCAGTGGTACGAATACCGCATACACATAGCGACATTTTTTTTATGAGATTAACAATTCTGTTTTGTTTATCAATTTAATTTTAAATAATTTTTAAAAACATATTATAAATTTTAAAAGGACTTAATATATTTTACAAACAATGTTTATGATAACAAGGGGGTTTGAAGTATGAAAGTAATTATAACAAATGAAAGCGGAGACTGGAAAGAAATGCTTTTTACTAAGGATAAAGTAACATATGAAGTTAAAAACCAAGAATTTATTGATTTTTTTGTAAGATTAGGTGACTCTTACATATATGAAAAAAATATAGAAGAAATGTATGAATGCCTTTATAATTTAATTAATTATGGATACTTGTACTCTGACATTGGATATGATGTCTTTGATTATGACGATTTTGATGACTTTGAAGACGATGACTATAATGAATATGAATATGGCTATGATTATGATTCTCAAGAAGGATTCAAAATGATTACTTCGGAAATTGAATACTATGTAGATGGTGAAAAGGTAACAAAGGATGAATATGATGATGCATGGGATACTAGAATCGGATATCTTGGATCTTCACATTGGGAAGATAAAGGTTTATTAATTACAAATGCAGAAACTGAAGAAATTATATTTTCAGGAAAAATATCTTAATCAAAAATTGCAGAATTTAAAATCAACGGTTGAAAACTATTTTTACTTTTATGAGATTTTTGAAAAAACGTATACAAAACTCCTATAATATCAAATATAAAAAGGATTTATACTGCTTAAAGTATAAATCCTTTTTTCAATACTAAATCATTCATTTCTGCAAATAATTTATTAGAAGCCTCTTCCGGCTCCGGCTCCGCCTGAACGACCACCGCCTCCAAAGCTTCCGCCTCCAAAACCACCACTACCGAATCCACCAAGTCTTGGTAAAATAAATGGAATTATGTTTCTTCGTCCTTTTCTTCGACCAGGTCCTCCAAAACCACCATTTATAATAATTAACAGAATAATCATTACTACAATTCTGACAATGCTTCTTCCTGAAGCAGAATTATTTGTGTTTTCTTGAATATTTACATCTATACCACTAAATATTTCTTCATCATCATAACCATATTCTTCATTAACTTTTATAGCAATTTGAAAAAAAATATTTTCTAATCCCTCTGAATAATTACCTTCTGAAAGCATATTCAACGAGGTATCTAGTATTCTACCTGCTTCTGCATCTGTTATTGCACCTTCTAATCCATATCCTACTTCAATTTTAATTCTTCTTTCCTCTATTGAAAGAAGAACAAGAATACCATTGTCAAATCCTTTATTACCTATTTTCCATTTTTCAAAAAGTTTGACTGCGTATAAATTTTCATCCATTCCTGCCAAATTAGGTATTGTTGCTATGACTATTTGAGGTTTCTCCTCTGTATTTTCATAATTTCTATTTACATTAATAATTTTTTCTTCAACTAATTCGTCTATTACATCACCAAAATCATTAACATAGAATTCAGTTGTATGCTCTGGAATTATATCTTGCCCATAAGCACTTATATTTGTCAATACAATCATAATGAATAATATAATTGGCAGCATTGTTTTCTTCATTTTTGCCTCACTTCCAAATTTAATCAAAATTTACTTCTGGGGCCACTTCTGCACCTTCTGTTGCTTCAAAAAATGGTCTTTCATCAAACCCGAACATGCCAGCCAAAATGTTTTTGGGAAAACTTCTTATTGTTGAATTGTATTCCCCCACTATTTCATTATATCTATCTCTTTCTGTAGATATTCTATTTTCCGTACCTGCTAATTCATCCATTAATCCAGTAACATTTTGATTAGATTTTAGTTCGGGATAATTTTCAACTACAACTAACAATCTACTTAATGCACTTTCTAATTGATTAGATGCTTCAACACTTTCTGATGTGCTTGTTGCACCTGCAAGTTTTGCTCTTGCATCAGCTATTGCTGTAAAAACCTCTTGTTCTTGAGCCATTGCACCCTTTACAGACTCAACTAAGTTTGGAATTAAATCAAATCTTCGTTGTAATTTACTTTCTACATTTGCCCATTGTGTATTTACACCTTCATCTAAAGCTACCAATGTATTGTAGCTTGAAAATATAGATATAATGAAAATTCCTATTATAACTATAACTGCTATTAATATAATTGTTCCTTTTTTCACTTTTTCACCTCTTTTAATTTTCTAATCTTCATTAAATTTTAGTACTGCTAAAAATGCCTCCTGTGGCACTTCTACATTACCTATTTGTCTCATGCGTTTTTTTCCTTCTTTTTGCTTTTCCAGTAATTTTTTCTTTCTTGAAATATCTCCACCATAACATTTAGCTAATACATCTTTTCTAAGAGCTTTAACAGTCTCTCTTGCAATTATTTTATTACCTATAGTAGCTTGTATTGGAACAGCAAATAAATGTCTTGGTATGACATCTTTTAGTTTTTCTACAATACTTCTACCTCTTTCATAAGCTTTTTCTTCATGTACTATTATGGAAAAGGCATCAACTAATTCACCATTAATTAATATATCCAATTTAACAAGTTCGGAACGCTGATAACCACTTAATTCATAATCTAAGGATGCATATCCTCTTGTTTTAGATTTTAATGCATCAAAGAAATCATAAATAACTTCATTTAATGGCATTTTATAATGTAATATAACCCTAGTTGCTTCTAAGTACTCCATATTAACCATGGTTCCTCGACGATTTTGACAAAGTTCCATTATTGCCCCAACGTAATCAGATGGGGTCATTATCGATGCATCGACAACTGGTTCCTCCATATATTCAATTTCTTGAACTAAAGGCATATTAGTTGGATTTTGCAAAATCATCATTTCATTATCAGTTTTATATATCTTATAAATTACACTTGGAGTTGTAGCAATTATATTTAAGTCAAATTCCCTTTCTAATCTTTCCTGAATTATTTCCATATGTAAAAGACCCAAGAATCCGCATCTAAATCCAAATCCTAGGGCAACTGATGTTTCAGGTTCAAATGTAAGAGAAGCGTCATTTACCTGAAGTTTTTCTAAAGCGTCCCTGACACTATTAAAATCTTCTCCTTCTGCAGGATAAACACCGCAATATACCATTGAAGTAACCTTCTTATATCCTGGTAATGGTTCTTTAGCAGGATTAGATAAATTTGTTATAGTATCTCCAACTTGACAGCTTCTAACCTCTTTCATACTTGCACACAAATATCCCACATCACCTGAATAAAGTGCAGATACTGGCTTTTTTGTGGGAGAAACTATCCCAACTTCTGTTACATCAAAGGTTTTTCCTGTGGCCATCATCTTTATTTTATCACCTTTTTTCACTTGTCCTTCCTTAATTCTTATAAAAGCTACTACTCCTCTGTAGCTATCATAATATGAATCAAAAACAAGAGCTTTCAATGGTGCATTTTCATCTCCTGACGGTGGTGGTACAAGTTTTACTATTGCTTCTAATACATGGTCTATATTTAAATTATCCTTTGCAGATATTAATGGTATATTTTCGCTGTCTAAACCAATTACATCTTCAATTTCTTGTTTTATTTCATCAGGTCTCGCACTTGGTAAATCAATTTTATTTATTACAGGAACTATCTCAAGATTCTGATCTAATGCTAAATATACATTAGCAAGAGTTTGAGCCTCTATTCCCTGAGCTGCATCTACAACTAAAACAGCACCTTCACATGCTGCTAAACTTCTGGAAACTTCGTAATTAAAATCCACATGACCTGGAGTATCTATTAAATTCAAAGTATAATTATGTCCATCTCGTGCTTTATATAATAAACTTATAGATTGAAGCTTTATTGTTATTCCTCTTTCACGCTCCAAATCCATATTGTCTAATACCTGTTGCTGCATCTCACGATGTGTAAGAAGTCCTGTATTTTCTATTAGTCTATCTGCTAAAGTCGATTTTCCATGATCTATATGAGCGATTATCGAAAAGTTTCTTATGTATTTTTTTCTTTCCAAGTTATTTTAACCTCCCTAACAATACTAATCATAGGGTATTATATCAAATATTGTTTAATAGTAAAAGGATTATTTATTAATTTTCTCGATAGATTTACATAATATTGCAGAAAGTAATTCTGAAGTGTATTGTACCTCCTCTATATTATTTAATGTACAGCCTACTTCTAGAAGCATAGCGAAATCAGAAAGATATTGATTAAAATAAGCACCTTCTCTAATTACAATATCTCTAAAAAGCCCTGGATACATGTCATTTGCTGTATCGAATACTATTTGAGCTGTATTTTTCAATTCTTCGACATTCCCATTTTTAGTTCCTACAACTAACGTACATGTAGCTGCTTTTTTTCCATTTATATCAATTGTTTTTACTCTTGATAAAAAATCTTCATAACTTGAATTTTCATCAGCTCCGTCTCTATGTAAATCAATAATTATATTTTTTTTGCTATTTGAAAGAACTTCCTTCACAGCACTATTCGAATTAGCATATGACTTATTATAATCAGGATAATCATTATATTCCTTTAAATGCATTACATTTAACCCATAACTTCTAAGATTATCTACAACCCTACTGCCTATACCAACCACATTATAATTTTCATCCTTAGTATGATAATTAAATTCATTATAAGGCAAATAAGATTCAGTTCCATGAGTATGATATAATACAATATTAAAATTATCATTAATAGAAGCAGCGTCAATTGACATATCCCTTGGAACGCTGCTTCGTGAAGAAGGTGATTCTATGACCTTGAAAAAATTTTCTTTACGATTATTAGCCAAATATACTTCAGTCTCTGCTAAGTCGCTATAATCATATTCTTCTTCGTATATTTTTAAATCACCTTCTGAATTATTATCTCTGTCAACAGTTTTGAAAATCTCTTTTGATTTTGCATCATGATTTTCTATCATAATAGCATCATCTGTTTCTTTAAATGTTTCTTCTAACAAGATATTGAAATATGACATTATTTTAGTAATAACATTCTCCTTATCTTCATCCCCCTCTCCTTCATAATTAATGGATATGGTTGTAACTTCTTTTCCTGTCTTTCTAGCCTCGGATAAGTTGTACACATAGCTATATCCTGCAAAAAGTACAGTTAAGCATAAAATAGACATTGCCATATAAAATTTTGTTCCACTGTTATTCCTTCTACGTCTTCTCATAATTTCAACTCCACATATTTTCTCAAAAGTAATATATTAATGTATATGTGTATTGTTTCCGGAATAACACTGTTAATTTTTACAATTATATTACGATTTCAGTTCGTAACCCGGATGGACAGCCCTATTAATGGATTCAGAAAGAAGATCTGATAAATTATCTATTAACTCATCAACACCACTTGGTGTAACTATAGATTCTCCATACATCGGGCTTAAAATTTCTTTAATAAACATATGTTTTTCATTATATTCTAAGTCACTTAAAATTCCCATAATTTGACCTACATCATCTGTTTTATCTTTCAATGTTTCTTCCATCATTTCTATTGTATCATTGACTATAGTTGCAGTATCTACAACTGTTGGAATACCTATTGCAATAACTTTTGTTCCTACAGTATCTTTATTTAATGAGCCTTGCATATTACCTATTCCAGATCCCGGCTCGATTCCAGCATCTGTTATTTGTACTACTGAACAAAGTCTTCTCATTTTACGTGATGCAAGAGCATCTATAATTATAATCACAGTAGGTTTTATTTTTTCAACAACACCCACTATAGTATTGATAGTTTCAATACCAGTGGTTCCTAATACTCCAGGCTCCAAAATAGAAACTTCGTTGAAATCATCATCAAATTCTTTATTATATGCCTTAAAATACTGTCTTGTAACCTTTATTTTATCTGTTGTTCTTGGCCCTAGTGCATCTGCTGTAATATTTCTATTTCCTAACCCTACTACTAAAACATTTTCATGTTTTATATTTACCATATCCTTAATGCTTTTAGCTAAAATTTCAATAACTTCATTCCTTGAATTCTTATTTAAATCCTTTAAGCTTTTGGTTTCATATGTAACATACTTACCCATTTTCTTACCTATAGCCTTTTCTGCATCCTCATCAATAATTTCCAGTTCTACAACTTCTCCATGTTCATAATTTCTTGTTTCTAATTTAATTCCTTGAACTTTTTGTGCTAATGATTCATTTGCTTCATAAGCTAAATCTGTTCTATACATTTTAACCTCCATTTACTTACAATAATATTTTATAAATACAACTCTTATATTTTTTGTTTTAAATACATATTACTTGCATAATAGGTTTATTATTTAATTTTTTTATTTTTTTATTCTTTACTATTGATTTTTGTTTAATTTACCTGTATAATTGATTTGCTGTCTAAAATATTATCACTTTATAAAAATAATGTGTTAAAATATTAATCGTTCTAAGGAGGTGAAGATTTTGGCAAATATTAAGTCTGCTAAGAAAAGAATATTAGTAATAAATAAAAAAACTGAAGTAAACAGAAGCAGAAAGTCTGAAATCAAAACATATATTAAGAAATTTGAAGCAGCAGTATCTGATGGAAATTATGAGCAAGCTAAAGAATACTTAACAATATGCGAGAAAAAACTTTATCAAGCCGCTGCTAAAAATACAATTCATAAAAATGCAGCTTCAAGAAAAGTAAGTAGATTAACGCAAAGATTAAACAAAATTGCTTAATTTAGTATAACAAATTCAGTTGGTGGGATTCCCACCTCTGAAACTAACAGTAAGATTCATCAACTAACCTCATAGTCTAAAATGTGGTGTTAGTTGATGAATCTCTGAAAATAAAAAAAAGACCGAATCTTGGTCTTTTTTTATTTCTTCATTAATAACTGATTAGTTATTTAATTATACCATTAGTTATTAATTCTATACCTATTCTTTTATCAATTTCTCCTACCTTTATTTTTCTATCTATTTCTATGAATTTTACCATATATTTTTCTATTTGATTTAAAGTAAGTTTTTTAGATTGTTTTTCTAATTTTGATGCAACAAATTTTTTAATTTTCATTTTTTTCATTATTTCATTAAAGTTATAATTTTTAGTTTTTAACAATACATATTGATAAATCATTCTATATTGCCTTACAATCATATGTATTATATATTGCTCTGAAGTATTATTTAGAAGCATTTCCTCTAATACCTCGAATCCCTTATCTTTATTACCTTCACAAATATTGTCTACAAGTTTAAAAATATTACTTTCAATTGATTTAACCATTAAATTATCTATATCTTCTCTTTGTATCCTTTTACTTTCCATTGAATAAGATAAAAGCTTGTTAACTTCATTATTTATTTCATATAAACTTATATTACTTTCATACTCTAAATAGCCTGAATTATTTGCAATGTAATCTGCATCAGATAAACTAATATCAATTTTATTTCTTTTAAACTCTTCTAATATATATTTAGATAATTCTGCCTCATTAAGTTTATTTATTTCAAAAATACAATTCCCATTTTTTAACTTCTTGACTGCTTTTTTTCTTAAATCCGGCTTACCACCCTTAATAAGAAAAATTATAATATATGAATCATATCCTTTATCAATAAAATCTAAAGTTATTTCCTCTTCCTTCTTATTCAGACTTCCTGTTGAAGTTAAAAACGATGAATTTTTTATAATACATAGTTTCTTATTTGTCATAAAAGGAAAAGTTGATACGAATTGTTTAAAACTATCAAAATTGTTTTCTAAATTTTCAAATTCTTCATAATTCATATCTTCATAGTTCTCATCAATATACATTTTCTTTGTTAGTTTCACAATTTTATCTATCAAGAATTCTTCAATTCCGTATATTAGAACGCAATTAGGCATTTTACTTTTATTGATTAAATCTAAAATAATTTTGTAACTCATAATACTCCTCTTTCTTATATCCAATTATCCAAGTTAATAGTAAAATAAATAAAATGACTTTAGGTATTATCCAAATAAAATAAAGTTCATAATAATTATCTGATTTTTCTCCACTATATGTACTATAATATATTTTGTCTTTATTTAAAATAAAATTAATTTCTCCATGTTCAAAAGTAGATAATATTATACTATTAACTTCTTTATATCTTTTTAATGCTTCTTCAGAAGGTATTCCATAATTATTCTTACCATAACTCACTACAGCAAATTTAGGTCTTACAGCATCAATTAAATCCTTCGTAGAAGAAGTTTTACTTCCATGATGAGGTATTGTCATTATATCGGACTGTTCTAAATCATTTAGAATCATATATTCAACCTCAGATTCAATATCACCAGTAATCAATATGTTTTTATCATAATATCTAAAAAGTATAACCATTGATGTATTATTTCTGCTATTAGCAACATAATTTTCTATAGGCCATATTACTTTAATTTTAACTTTGTCATCAATGATTAAATTGTCATCTTTTTTTAAAATTTTAATATTTGCATTAATATCCTTATTACTTTCTGTTGAAAATATTTTATCTACTCCAATGTCACTTTCAAGTAAATCAATTAACCCTGAATAATGGTCCATATCCCAATGACTAATAAAAACACAATCAATTGAGTTTACTCCATTTTTAGTCAAATAAGGTATAACTGTGTACCTTCCTATATCCTTATTACTAGTACTACCACAATCAATTATAAAATTGTAATTTTTATAAGATATAGTAGAAAACAAACCTTGTCCCACATCTATAAAATTAAAATATATACTGCTATCAAACATAGGAACTACTATATATGTAAAGAAGTAAAATAAGAAAAAAGAAGTAAAAAAATACTTTCTACAATTGCTATTTTTATTGTTATATAAGTATAACATAAAAAATATAAAAATGTAAAAAAATATAACGAGAGGAATAGGTAATGTAGGTATCGAAATACCGTTAAACGGAATTTTGTTAGTTAAATTAATCATATACCGAAAACTATACAAAAAATAATCAAAGACTTTAAATGGAATTATCATAAAGTATGGTACTATGCCATTTAAAATTATTAATACAAAACTTTTTATTAGCATTACCATAAATAACGGTAATAGAAGCAAATTATAAAATATCCCTAATAAAGGAATATAATTAAAAAAATAAGCTACTACTGGTAAAGTAAAAATATATAGAAACATGAACCTATTTATGTACTTTAAAATAGTTTTTTTTGTTTTCATATATCTAAGAATATATTTACCATATATAATGAAACTTAAAGCTGACGAAAATGATAATAAAAATCCTGCTTCAAAAATCCAAAATGGATTATAAATAGTCATAATTAATGCAGCCATTGCTATAGAATTTAATGAATTATACTTTCGATATAAAATTTCTGAACCAAACAAAAAAGTAAACATGATTAAAGTTCTTATAACTGAAAGAGGAAATCCTATTAAAAAGCCGTAAAACCACATTAAGGACCATGTTAATAACCAACTGATCCTTATATTAAAACCAATTAATCTAAAAATATATAGAAAAAATGCATATAGTAATCCTATATGCGTACCAGATACTGCAAATATATGAGCCAGTCCTATTGATTTGACATTATTATAAAAATCTTCATCCAAATAATTAATATCTCCCAAAATTACAGACAATATTATCTCTGCATTTTTATTATTTAATCTATTAAATAATAAATTTGTAGTATAATCTCTAAAATTATTTGAAATATTATTTAAAAATGAATATTTTTCTTCTAAAACTGTAATATCACTATTAGCAAAAATTGTTGCTTGTATTTTCATGGACCTAAGATAATTTTTATAATTAAAAAGCATATGATTGTTACTAGTACTTGGATCAGTTACTCTTCCATTAAATTTAATTATACTATTTTCTTTTACATCAATATCTTTATTGATATAAATTATTGTATTCTCCTTATAATTCATCTTGTTACCCTTTATTTTAATAACCGATGCATTTAAGCTATAATATCTTGAATTTGGATTTATCTTGTTCTTAGTTTTAATTTCTGCAATTACCTCAATATCTTCATTAATATATTGTGTTAAATTTGAATTTGCATTATAATAACATGTAAAGAATGATAATGCTAAAAAAGTTATAATAACAATGTTGTATATATATTTTTTATTTAGTAAGGACTTATATAAAAGAATAACAAAAACAGCTAAGAATAAATGAAAATATATATTTAATTCAAAGGCAATAATACCTAAAGCATATATTAAAAAAATAGAAACTACAATATACATAATTATCACCACAAATTTGATCTTATCTTATATTACCATATTTTAGTAATTAGTCAAAATAATTTTATAAGATAGCGGGAATCTCATTTGATTCGTTATAATTTATTGTAGATTGGAGGAAAAATGATAGTAAATTGTAACAAGATAAACAACAACTTATCTGATAATCTTTATATAAATAAATTACTTAAAGATTCTTTTTTTTTAGATATTGAAACAACAGGACTTTCTCGCAAATTTTCAATGATAATTTCAATAACGGTAATGTTATACATTGATAATAATTTTAAAATATATCAACTATTCTGTGAAAACAAAACTGATGAAAAAGAAATACTTAAATATTTAAAAGATTTAATAAATGACAAAAATTTTGTTATTACTTATAATGGAAACAGCTTTGATATTCCCTTTTTAATTGGCAAATACTTACAAAATGAAATCACTTTTGATTTTAATAAATATATTAAAATTGATTTATATAATGATATGCGTCATGTTAGAAATAAAATTCAAATAGAAAATCTTAAGTTAAAAACTGTAGAAAGATATTTTAATATAAAAAGAGAGGATGCCATTTCTGGACAAGATGTAACAGTTTTATATGAAGCGTATAAAATAGATCCTAAAAAAGAATTTTCTTTTTTAATACTTCAGCATAATTATAAAGATGTTTACAATCTCAGTATGTTATTTAATAATATATTTAGCTTATATGATGAAACATTATTTTATAATGGTTTAATTGTGAAAATCAATTATACAGATTTTAGTATTAAAAAAAATACATTGTATGGCAAATTCTATATAATATCTAAATTTAAAGCTGATTATATACATCCTTCTTTGAATTTTGATTTAAAATTGAACTCACAAGATCAGATATTAGATATTCAAATATCGGTAGGCTTTTACAAAGATGAGAAAGTCAAGGAATTTTATTATATAGATAATAATGATTTTAACATAAATACATATACTGCTATAAAAGGAATAAAAAATAATCTCATACCAATAAAAATCAATGATAAATTCTATACTCAAAATATAATAAATATCACAAAAAAAATTCTTGATTCATTATTCTAATTTTATTTAATCAATATAATTTTCTATAATGTATGTAATCTAAGGATATAAAAAGAGTTGCTTCGCAACGCCGCTAGGGGGACCTATGTCCCCCTTCGGCGTAAAAATGCTTTATTAAAGCATTTTTACTGAGCACCCCCCTTAACGGCAAGGACGTTCCGTCCTTTGCAATCCTCGTTTTTTATTATATAGGAAAGGAGAACTTTCCTATATAATAAAAAAACTTATATTCAAAGAATATAAGTTTTTTAGTATGGTGCCCAAACGCGGAATCGAACCACGGACACGAAGATTTTCAGTCTTCTGCTCTACCGACTGAGCTATCTGGGCATGCAGTGGGCCTTCAAGGATTCGAACCTTGGACCTACCGGTTATGAGCCGGGCGCTCTAACCAACTGAGCTAAAGGCCCTAGAAAATTAATTTCTAGTGGTGGGCTTAGATGGACTCGAACCATCGACCTCACGCTTATCAGGCGTGCGCTCTAACCACCTGAGCTATAAGCCCCTATTAAATATGGTCGGGGCGGCAGGATTTGAACCCGCGGCCCTCTGGTCCCAAACCAGATGCGCTACCAAACTGCGCTACGCCCCGCTAATAAATTACACCTGCTAAAATGGCAGGGGATGAGGGAATCGAACCCCCACTAATGGTTTTGGAGACCACTGTCATGCCACTTGACCAATCCCCTATTTTTCATGCATAATAAACATATTTAGAAAGTGACATTCTATCTGTTAACTACACTCCTATAGAGTTGCCCTAAAGATTAAAATGACGGAGAAGGAGGGATTTGAACCCTCGCGTCCTTATCAGACCTACTCCCTTAGCAGGGGAGCCTCTTCGGCCACTTGAGTACTTCTCCAAAATGGCGGAGAGGGTGGGATTCGAACCCACGCGGGCTTACACCCAAACGGTTTTCAAGACCGCCTCGTTATGACCACTTCGATACCTCTCCATTAGTGATCCATCGGCGATTCGAACGCCGGACACCTTGATTAAAAGTCAAGTGCTCTGCCTGCTGAGCTAATGGATCAAAATACTAAAAATTAAATGGCTGGGATGGCAGGATTCGAACCTACGAATGCTAGAGTCAAAGTCTAGTGCCTTACCACTTGGCGACATCCCAATGAATTTTAAATTAATTAATGACTACTATATGGCTGGGGTAGAAGGATTTGAACCCACGAATGCCAGAGTCAGAGTCTGGTGCCTTACCGCTTGGCGATACCCCAATAATGGTGCACCCAGGAGGATTCGAACCCCCGGCACACGGATTAGAAGTCCGTTGCTCTATCCTACTGAGCTATGAGTGCGCAATGTAATTATTGGAGCGGGTGAAGGGGATCGAACCCTCGCAACCAGCTTGGAAGGCTGGGGCTCTACCACTGAGCTACACCCGCATATGGAGCGGAAAACGAGATTCGAACTCGCGACCCTCGCCTTGGCAAGGCGATGCTCTACCACTGAGCCATTTCCGCATATACAGTTTCATGTATGAAATTTGTTAATTTCATTCAACTTGTGCAAATTTGACTTTATTGACTCACCATCAATTTCTTCTTCCTTACGGTAGAAGAAATTGGGCTAGTCATATTTGGTGGAAGAGATTGGATTCGAACCAATGAAGGCAGTGCCAACGGATTTACAGTCCGTCCCCTTTAGCCTCTCGGGAACTCTTCCATATGGAGCTGGTGGGAGGACTTGAACCCCTAACCTACTGATTACAAGTCAGTTGCTCTACCAATTGAGCTACACCAGCATGTGGCGACCTGGAAGGGGCTCGAACCCTCGACCTCCAGCGTGACAGGCTGGCATTCTAACCAACTGAACTACCAGGCCGCAATTATTTTAGATTGGGGACATTCCTCAGGCTACAAAGACTATCTTTATATTAGAGGTGGTACCCTTTCTTCTATATGGTGGGAACAATAGGGCTCGAACCTATGACCCCCTGCTTGTAAGGCAGATGCTCTCCCAACTGAGCTATGCTCCCACATATAATGGTGACCCTACCGGGATTCGAACCCGGGTTACCGCCGTGAAAGGGCGATGTCTTAACCGCTTGACCATAGGGCCTTAATCTCGCAGTCTCATTCACCATTTTCTTTGCTCCTTATGTCGCAGAAATTGGGAATTCGGTGCGAATGACCTACCAACAATTTCTTTCTCCCTTACGGTCGAATAAATTGGGTTAGGGCATCTTGCAGTCTCATTCACCATTTTCTTTGCTCCTTACGTCGCAGAAATTGGGAATTCGTTGCGAATGACCTACCAACAATTTCTTTCTCCCTTGCGGTCGAATAAATTGGGTTAGGGCATCTTGCAGTCTCATTCACCATTTTCTTTGCTCCTTACGTCGCAGAAATTGGGAATTCGTTGCGAATGACCTACCAACAATTTCTTTCTCCCTTGCGGTCGAATAAATTGGGTTAGGGCATCTTGGTAGCGGCGAACGGATTTGAACCGCTGACACTGCGGGTATGAACCGCATGCTCTAGCCAACTGAGCTACGCCGCCATGTTTTTTTGCAGTGTAAACCGCATATTTGGTAGCGGGAGCTGGACTTGAACCAACGGCCTCCGGGTTATGAGCCCGACGAGCTACCAACTGCTCTATCCCGCGATAAATGGTGCCGAAGACCGGACTCGAACCGGTACGATTTTGTGGATCGCAGGATTTTAAGTCCTGTGCGTCTGCCAATTCCGCCACTTCGGCATAATTTAGAAATATTATTTACATCTTGTTTATGGCTCCGAGGGTGGGGCTCGAACCCACGACCTACCGGTTAACAGCCGGTTGCTCCACCATTGAGCTACCTCGGAACAAGCGCTGTCTCATTCACCAATTTCTCTGCTCCTTACGTCGCATAAATTGGGAATTCGTTGCGGTTAACCTACCAACAATTTCTTTCTCCCTTGCGGTCGAATAAATTGGGTTAGGTTATACCTGGCGACGTCCTACTTTCCCAGGCAGTTACCCACCAAGTATCATCAGCGCTGAAGAGCTTAACTTCCGTGTTCGAGATGGGAACGGGTGTGTCCTCTTCGCTATTGTCACCAGATTCGTTTATAGGTTTTGAACCGACTTTTTAATAAGCCATGCCCTAACAACAAGCGCAGTCTCATTCAGCAATTTCTCTGCTCCTTACGTCGCATAAATTGGGAATTCGTTGCGGTTGACCTACCAACCATTTTTACAGAAAAACCATCTGAAAAATGGGGTTAGGGCATACAAAATTACATAGGAAAACATGATTCGACATTATTTATATTAAGGTCAAGACCTCGACCTATTAGTATTACTCAGCTTAATACATTGCTGCACTTTCACCTGTAACCTATCTACCTGTTAGTCTATCAGGGGTCTTACTTACTTGCGTAATGAGAAATCTTATCTTAGGGTCTGTTTCGCGCTTAGATGCCTTCAGCGCTTATCTTTTCCAGACTTAGCTACTCAGCCATGCTCCTGGCGGAACAACTGATACACCAGCGGTCTGTCCATTCCGGTCCTCTCGTACTAGGAACAGCTCCCTTCAAATTTCTTACGCCCACGACGGATAGGGACCGAACTGTCTCACGACGTTCTGAACCCAGCTCGCGTGCCTCTTTAATGGGCGAACAGCCCAACCCTTGGGACCTGCTTCAGCCCCAGGATGAGACGAGCCGACATCGAGGTGCCAAACCTCCCCGTCGATGTGGACTCTTGGGGGAGATAAGCCTGTTATCCCCAGGGTAGCTTTTATCCGTTAAGCGATGGCCTTTCCACTCGGTGCCACCGGATCACTAAGTCCAACTTTCGTTCCTGCTCGATATGTCTATCTCGCAGTCAAGCTCCCTTCTGCCTTTACACTCTTCGCACGATTTCCGACCGTGCTGAGGGAACCTTTGAGCGCCTCCGTTACTCTTTCGGAGGCGACCGCCCCAGTCAAACTGCCCAACTGACAGTGTCCATATACCGGCTCACGGTATCATGTTAGAAATTCAGTAACAATAGAGTGGTATCCCAACGTTGACTCCACGAACACTGGCGTGCTCGTTTCCTAGTCTCCCACCTATCCTGTACAATTGCTACCGAATTCCAATGTCAGCCTGCAGTAAAGCTCCATGGGGTCTTTCCGTCCTGTCGCGGGTAACTCGCATCTTCACGAGTACTACAATTTCACCGGATCTATTGTTGAGACAGTGCCCAAATCGTTACACCTTTCGTGCGGGTCGGAACTTACCCGACAAGGAATTTCGCTACCTTAGGACCGTTATAGTTACGGCCGCCGTTTACTGGGGCTTAAGTTCAAAGCTTCTCCGAAGATAACTTCTCCCCTTAACCTTCCAGCACCGGGCAGGTGTCAGCCCCTATACTTCATCTTTCGATTTAGCAGAGACCTGTGTTTTTGGTAAACAGTCGCTTGGGCCTGGTTTCTGTGGCCCTTCTGTGCTCTGTTTGTTCAAACTTCACACTGAAGGGCACCCCTTCTCCCGAAGTTACGGGGTCATTTTGCCTAGTTCCTTAACAATAGTTCTTCCGCTCATCTTTGGATTCTCTCCTTGCCTACCTGTGTCGGTTTACGGTACGGGCACCCTTATACTCGATAGAGGCTTTTCTTGACAGTGTGGACTCAGCTACTTCACTACTTATTTTCGCTCCCATTCGTATCTCAGAATTGATACTGCGGATTTGCCTACAATATCTTCCTACTTACTTAGACGCACTTTTCCATCTGTGCGCTAGCTTATCCTTCTGTGTCACCCCATTTCTCAAACGCATTTGGGTGGTACTGGAATTTCAACCAGTTGTCCATCGCCTACGCCTTTTGGCCTCGGCTTAGGTCCCGACTTACCCTGAGTGGACGAGCCTTCCTCAGGAATCCTTAGGCTTTCGATGGGTGAGATTCTCACTCACCTTTCGCTACTCATGCCAACATTCTCTCTTCTATACAGTCCATATCCTCTTTCGATGGAACTTCAACCCGTATAGAATGCTCCTCTACCGATGTCATAAATCTCTCCATGTTCTCAATATCAAGTTTATTTTAGCCCCGGTGTATGTTTTTCGAAATCTCTCGATTTTAATTTTATCTCCGGTAGTTTTTATTCGAAATCTCTCTTTTCCTTTTTATTAATATTTATAAAGGTTAGATTTCGAACTTAATTGTCCTGATTCTTTGTTTCATTGAACTCATGAAGAGATTTACGACATCCCACAACTTCGGTAATAGATTTTAGCCCCGGACATTTTCGGCGCAACACCACTTGACCAGTGAGCTATTACGCACTCTTTTAATGAATGGCTGCTTCTAAGCCAACATCCTGGTTGTCTGTGTAGTATTACATCCTTTTCCACTTAATCTATATTTTGGGACCTTAGTTGGTGATCTGGGCTCTTTCCCTTTCGACTACGAAACTTATCTCACGTAGTCTGACTCCCAAGCTTGTATCTATGGTATTCGGAGTTTGATAGGTTTTGGTAACGTATAACGCCCCTAGACCATTCAGTGCTCTACCCCCACGATACTATTTCTTGAGGCTAGCCCTAAAGCTATTTCGAGGAGAACCAGCTATCTCCGGGTTCGATTGGAATTTCACCGCTATCCACACGTCATCCCGTAGCTTTTAAACGCTAATGGGTTCGGTCCTCCACCAGATTTTACTCTAGCTTCAACCTGCACATGGATAGGTCACCCGGTTTCGGGTCTACAACATACAACTCTCGCCCTTTTCAGACTCGGTTTCCCTTCGGCTCCTAACCTCTCAGTTATTAACCTTGCTGCACATTGTAACTCGTTGGCCCGTTCTACAAAAAGTACGCGGTCACACTTTTGTGCTTCCACTGCTTATAGGCATAAGGTTTCAGGTTCTTTTTCACTCCCCTCCCGGGGTTCTTTTCACCTTTCCCTCACGGTACTATTCTCTATCGGTCACTAGGTAGTATTTAGCCTTGGGAGGTGGTCCTCCCTGCTTCCCACAGGATTTCTCGTGTCCCGTGGTACTCTGGATCATATCCTTGCTTCTAACAGTTTCGCTTACAAGCCTATCACTTTCTTTGGGTTAGCTTTCCAGCTATTTTCAGCTACCGTTATCCGTCTCTTTGATATGTCCGCAACCCCATACATTACTGTATGGTTTGGGCTCTTCCGCGTTCGCTCGCCGCTACTTACGGAATCATTATTTATTTTCTCTTCCTAAGGGTACTTAGATGTTTCAGTTCCCCTCGTTCCCCTCATACAGCTATGTATTTACTGTATGATACATAAGGTTTACCTTATGTGAGTTTCCTCATTCGGATATCTGCGTATCGTTGACTGCTTACGTCTCCTCGCAGCATTTCGTAGTTTGCCACGTCCTTCTTCGGCTCCTAGTGCCAAGGCATCCGCCTTACGCCCTTTATATCTTGACCATTCTAGTCATATATTATTTCTTCATAATATATTATATATTATACGGTACACATACAATGCGTCCCCTACATTTTTATTGTTAATTTTATTTTTCAGAATACTTGCGACGGTATTCTTACTTTTTATCAATTAATGTCGCGCAGTCTCATTCACCAAATTTTCTGCTCCTTACGTCGCAAAATTTGGGAATTCGTTGCGAATGGCCTACCATCAATTTTTTTCTCCCTGTCGGTCGAAAAAATTGGGTTAGGACATCTTCTCTTTTATTTTCCTATGCAATTTTCAAGGTTCATCCCTTTATGTCAACCTTTGTAGGTCTCGGTATGCATGCAATGCATACCCTACATTAGGGTTTACACCGTTCAAACTATTGTTTGAACGGCAATAAAACAGCATAAGTCCTTTAGTTCTCCTTAGAAAGGAGGTGATCCAGCCGCACCTTCCGATACGGCTACCTTGTTACGACTTCACCCCAGTCATTGATCCTACCTTCGGCGCCTGCCTCTTTACAGTTAGCTCAGCGACTTCGGGTATTACCAACTTCCATGGTGTGACGGGCGGTGTGTACAAGACCCGGGAACGCATTCACCGCGACGTTCTGATTCGCGATTACTAGCAACTCCAACTTCATGTAGGCGAGTTGCAGCCTACAATCCGAACTGGGATCGGTTTATGAGGATTTGCTCCAGATCACTCCTTCGCTTCCCTTTGTTCCGACCATTGTAGCACGTGTGTAGCCCAAGACATAAGGGGCATGATGATTTGACGTCATCCCCACCTTCCTCCGATTTATCATCGGCAGTCTCCTTAGAGTGCCCACCTTAAATGATGGCAACTAAGGATAAGGGTTGCGCTCGTTGCGGGACTTAACCCAACATCTCACGACACGAGCTGACGACAACCATGCACCACCTGTCACCCTTGCTCCCGAAGGAGAGGGCACATCTCTGTGCCGGTCAAGGGGATGTCAAGCCTTGGTAAGGTTCTTCGCGTTGCTTCGAATTAAACCACATGCTCCGCTGCTTGTGCGGGTCCCCGTCAATTCCTTTGAGTTTTAGTCTTGCGACCGTACTCCCCAGGCGGAGTGCTTATTGTGTTTACTTCGGCACTGAATATCGCTACCCAACACCTAGCACTCATCGTTTACAGCGTGGACTACCAGGGTATCTAATCCTGTTTGCTACCCACGCTTTCGTGACTCAGCGTCAGTTACAGTCCAGTAAGTCGCCTTCGCCACTGGTGTTCCTCCTAATATCTACGCATTTCACCGCTACACTAGGAATTCCACTTACCTCTCCTGCACTCAAGTCATACAGTTTCAAGTGCTTACTATAGTTAAGCCATAGCCTTTTACACCTGACATATATAACCGCCTACTCACCCTTTACGCCCAGTAAATCCGGACAACGCTCGCCCCCTACGTATTACCGCGGCTGCTGGCACGTAGTTAGCCGGGGCTTCCTCCTTGGCTACCGTCATTTTTTTCTTCACCAAGGACAGAGTTTTACGATCCGAAAACCTTCTTCACTCACGCGGCGTCGCTGCATCAGGGTTTCCCCCATTGTGCAATATTCCCCACTGCTGCCTCCCGTAGGAGTCTGGACCGTGTCTCAGTTCCAGTGTGGCCGTTCACCCTCTCAGGCCGGCTACTGATCGTCGCCTTGGTAAGCCGTTACCTTACCAACTAGCTAATCAGACGCGAACTCATCCTATACCACTAACGTTTTGACTTCTGAATCATGCGATTCTAAAGTGTTATATGGTTTTAATCCCGGTTTCCCGAGGCTATTCCTTTGTACAGGGTAGATTGTTCACGCGTTACTCACCCGTCCGCCACTAGATTTACATCTCCACCAAACACTAAATTTATTTTATCTTGGTGTGTTATCAAGCTTGTTTAAGCGTGAAGCACTCTTTTAGCTTCACTAACACTTAGTTTCTTTTCTACTTTTGTAGTAGGATATCTTTTTTACTGTGTTAGCAAGCTTAATAAAGCGTGAAGCACATTCAGTTCTTCACTCTTTATTCATACTTTATCAAGTTGATAAATCTTTGTTCTTGCTATTTGTGTTAGCAAGCTTAATAAAGCGTGAAGCACATTCGTGCTTGGGCTTCTTCGTTCAATGCTTGGTGGAAATGTAAATCTCGTTCGACTTGCATGTGTTAAGCACGCCGCCAGCGTTCGTCCTGAGCCAGGATCAAACTCTCGTTTAATATCTCCTGTCGCAGTTTCATTCACAAATTTATTTGCTCCTTGCGTCGCATAAATTTGGAATTCATTGCGGTTGACCTACTATCAATTTTCTTACTCCCTTTCGGTCGTGAAAAATTGGGTTAGGTCATACTCAAGATAACGCATAGCATTATCTATCTTTCATTACTTTTTACTTTGTTCAAATTTACTTTAAACTCATAGGTTTCTTATGCTGTTTTATTGTCAATGTTCGTCGCTTTCTTTGAGGAAAGCTTTACTAGTTTATCATGCTCACTGTTCATTGTCAAGCACTTTTTTTATTTATTTTACTGTCAATATTTTTGAGACAGCTTGAACATATTATCACAAAATTACGATATTGTCAACTACATTTTTTAACTATTTTTTATGTGGTATTTCTACACAATTTTGAATAGCTTAGATAGTCTATCACAATCATTTGCAATTGTCAATAACTTTTTAATGTCATTTTATTAATTCCATAATACATATTATACACTTAATCTCTCTTAATATGTATTATATTAAAAAAAATGGTGCCCAAACGCGGAATCGAACCACGGACACGAAGATTTTCAGTCTTCTGCTCTACCGACTGAGCTATCTGGGCATGCAGTGGGCCTTCAAGGATTCGAACCTTGGACCTACCGGTTATGAGCCGGGCGCTCTAACCAACTGAGCTAAAGGCCCTAGAAAATTAATTTCTAGTGGTGGGCTTAGATGGACTCGAACCATCGACCTCACGCTTATCAGGCGTGCGCTCTAACCACCTGAGCTATAAGCCCCTATTAAAATATGGTCGGGGCGGCAGGATTTGAACCCGCGGCCCTCTGGTCCCAAACCAGATGCGCTACCAAACTGCGCTACGCCCCGCTAAATATGGCGGAGAGGGTGGGATTCGAACCCACGCGGGCTTACACCCAAACGGTTTTCAAGACCGCCTCGTTATGACCACTTCGATACCTCTCCATTATATTGGTGATCCATCGGCGATTCGAACGCCGGACACCTTGATTAAAAGTCAAGTGCTCTGCCTGCTGAGCTAATGGATCATATACACTCTCTTCTGGTGACCCATCAGGGACTCGAACCCTGGACACCCTGATTAAGAGTCAGGTGCTCTACCAGCTGAGCTAATGAGTCGTTGCAATAATTATGGTGCACCCAGGAGGATTCGAACCCCCGGCACACGGATTAGAAGTCCGTTGCTCTATCCGACTGAGCTATGAGTGCATCTTGGAGCTGGTGGGAGGACTTGAACCCCTAACCTACTGATTACAAGTCAGTTGCTCTACCAATTGAG
Source organism: Sedimentibacter sp. MB31-C6 (assembly GCF_035934735.1). Taxonomy (NCBI): domain Bacteria; kingdom Bacillati; phylum Bacillota; class Tissierellia; genus Sedimentibacter; species Sedimentibacter sp. MB31-C6. The sequence continues at coordinate 2,721,289 of NZ_CP142396.1, read as the reverse complement.
CTACACCAGCATGTGGCGACCTGGAAGGGGCTCGAACCCTCGACCTCCAGCGTGACAGGCTGGCATTCTAACCAACTGAACTACCAGGCCGCAATTATTTTAGATTGGGGACATTCCTCAGGCTACAAAGACTATCTTTATATTAGAGGTGGTACCCTTTCTTCTATATGGTGGGAACAATAGGGCTCGAACCTATGACCCCCTGCTTGTAAGGCAGATGCTCTCCCAACTGAGCTATGCTCCCACATATAATGGTGACCCTACCGGGATTCGAACCCGGGTTACCGCCGTGAAAGGGCGATGTCTTAACCGCTTGACCATAGGGCCTTAATCTCGCAGTCTCATTCACCATTTTCTTTGCTCCTTACGTCGCAGAAATTGGGAATTCGTTGCGAATGACCTACCAACAATTTCTTTCTCCCTTACGGTCGAATAAATTGGGTTAGGGCATCTTGCAGTCTCATTCACCATTTTCTTTGCTCCTTACGTCGCAGAAATTGGGAATTCGTTGCGAATGACCTACCAACAATTTCTTTCTCCCTTGCGGTCGAATAAATTGGGTTAGGGCATCTTGCAGTCTCATTCACCATTTTCTTTGCTCCTTATGTCGCAGAAATTGGGAATTCGGTGCGAATGACCTACCAACAATTTCTTTCTCCCTTACGGTCGAATAAATTGGGTTAGGGCATCTTGGTAGCGGCGAACGGATTTGAACCGCTGACACTGCGGGTATGAACCGCATGCTCTAGCCAACTGAGCTACGCCGCCATGTTTTTTTGCAGTGTAAACCGCATATTTGGTAGCGGGAGCTGGACTTGAACCAACGGCCTCCGGGTTATGAGCCCGACGAGCTACCAACTGCTCTATCCCGCGATAAATGGTGCCGAAGACCGGACTCGAACCGGTACGATTTTGTGGATCGCAGGATTTTAAGTCCTGTGCGTCTGCCAATTCCGCCACTTCGGCATAATTTAGAAATATTATTTACATCTTGTTTATGGCTCCGAGGGTGGGGCTCGAACCCACGACCTACCGGTTAACAGCCGGTTGCTCCACCATTGAGCTACCTCGGAACAAGCGCTGTCTCATTCACCAATTTTTCTATGAATGAACCTGGCGACGTCCTACTTTCCCAGGCAGTTACCCACCAAGTATCATCAGCGCTGAAGAGCTTAACTTCCGTGTTCGAGATGGGAACGGGTGTGTCCTCTTCGCTATTGTCACCAGATTCATTTATAGGTTTTGAACCGACTTTTTAATAAGCCATGCCCTAACAACAAGCGCAGTCTCATTCACCAATTTCTCTGCTCCTTACGTCGCATAAATTGGGAATTCGTTGCGGTTGACCTACCAACCATTTTTACAGAAAAACCATCTGAAAAATGGGGTTAGGGCATACAAAATTACATAGGAAAACATGATTCGACATTATTTATATTAAGGTCAAGACCTCGACCTATTAGTATTACTCAGCTTAATACATTGCTGCACTTTCACCTGTAACCTATCTACCTGTTAGTCTATCAGGGGTCTTACTTACTTGCGTAATGAGAAATCTTATCTTAGGGTCTGTTTCGCGCTTAGATGCCTTCAGCGCTTATCTTTTCCAGACTTAGCTACTCAGCCATGCTCCTGGCGGAACAACTGATACACCAGCGGTCTGTCCATTCCGGTCCTCTCGTACTAGGAACAGCTCCCTTCAAATTTCTTACGCCCACGACGGATAGGGACCGAACTGTCTCACGACGTTCTGAACCCAGCTCGCGTGCCTCTTTAATGGGCGAACAGCCCAACCCTTGGGACCTGCTTCAGCCCCAGGATGAGACGAGCCGACATCGAGGTGCCAAACCTCCCCGTCGATGTGGACTCTTGGGGGAGATAAGCCTGTTATCCCCAGGGTAGCTTTTATCCGTTAAGCGATGGCCTTTCCACTCGGTGCCACCGGATCACTAAGTCCAACTTTCGTTCCTGCTCGATATGTCTATCTCGCAGTCAAGCTCCCTTCTGCCTTTACACTCTTCGCACGATTTCCGACCGTGCTGAGGGAACCTTTGAGCGCCTCCGTTACTCTTTCGGAGGCGACCGCCCCAGTCAAACTGCCCAACTGACAGTGTCCATATACCGGCTCACGGTATCATGTTAGAAATTCAGTAACAATAGAGTGGTATCCCAACGTTGACTCCACGAACACTGGCGTGCTCGTTTCCTAGTCTCCCACCTATCCTGTACAATTGCTACCGAATTCCAATGTCAGCCTGCAGTAAAGCTCCATGGGGTCTTTCCGTCCTGTCGCGGGTAACTCGCATCTTCACGAGTACTACAATTTCACCGGATCTATTGTTGAGACAGTGCCCAAATCGTTACACCTTTCGTGCGGGTCGGAACTTACCCGACAAGGAATTTCGCTACCTTAGGACCGTTATAGTTACGGCCGCCGTTTACTGGGGCTTAAGTTCAAAGCTTCTCCGAAGATAACTTCTCCCCTTAACCTTCCAGCACCGGGCAGGTGTCAGCCCCTATACTTCATCTTTCGATTTAGCAGAGACCTGTGTTTTTGGTAAACAGTCGCTTGGGCCTGGTTTCTGTGGCCCTTCTGTGCTCTGTTTGTTCAAACTTCACACTGAAGGGCACCCCTTCTCCCGAAGTTACGGGGTCATTTTGCCTAGTTCCTTAACAATAGTTCTTCCGCTCATCTTTGGATTCTCTCCTTGCCTACCTGTGTCGGTTTACGGTACGGGCACCCTTATACTCGATAGAGGCTTTTCTTGACAGTGTGGACTCAGCTACTTCACTACTTATTTTCGCTCCCATTCGTATCTCAGAATTGATACTGCGGATTTGCCTACAATATCTTCCTACTTACTTAGACGCACTTTTCCATCTGTGCGCTAGCTTATCCTTCTGTGTCACCCCATTTCTCAAACGCATTTGGGTGGTACTGGAATTTCAACCAGTTGTCCATCGCCTACGCCTTTTGGCCTCGGCTTAGGTCCCGACTTACCCTGAGTGGACGAGCCTTCCTCAGGAATCCTTAGGCTTTCGATGGGTGAGATTCTCACTCACCTTTCGCTACTCATGCCAACATTCTCTCTTCTATACAGTCCATATCCTCTTTCGATGGAACTTCAACCCGTATAGAATGCTCCTCTACCGATGTCATAAATCTCTCCATGTTCTCAATATCAAGTTTATTTTAGCCCCGGTGTATGTTTTTCGAAATCTCTCGATTTTAATTTTATCTCCGGTAGTTTTTATTCGAAATCTCTCTTTTCCTTTTTATTAATATTTATAAAGGTTAGATTTCGAACTTAATTGTCCTGATTCTTTGTTTCATTGAACTCATGAAGAGATTTACGACATCCCACAACTTCGGTAATAGATTTTAGCCCCGGACATTTTCGGCGCAACACCACTTGACCAGTGAGCTATTACGCACTCTTTTAATGAATGGCTGCTTCTAAGCCAACATCCTGGTTGTCTGTGTAGTATTACATCCTTTTCCACTTAATCTATATTTTGGGACCTTAGTTGGTGATCTGGGCTCTTTCCCTTTCGACTACGAAACTTATCTCACGTAGTCTGACTCCCAAGCTTGTATCTATGGTATTCGGAGTTTGATAGGTTTTGGTAACGTATAACGCCCCTAGACCATTCAGTGCTCTACCCCCACGATACTATTTCTTGAGGCTAGCCCTAAAGCTATTTCGAGGAGAACCAGCTATCTCCGGGTTCGATTGGAATTTCACCGCTATCCACACGTCATCCCGTAGCTTTTAAACGCTAATGGGTTCGGTCCTCCACCAGATTTTACTCTAGCTTCAACCTGCACATGGATAGGTCACCCGGTTTCGGGTCTACAACATACAACTCTCGCCCTTTTCAGACTCGGTTTCCCTTCGGCTCCTAACCTCTCAGTTATTAACCTTGCTGCACATTGTAACTCGTTGGCCCGTTCTACAAAAAGTACGCGGTCACACTTTTGTGCTTCCACTGCTTATAGGCATAAGGTTTCAGGTTCTTTTTCACTCCCCTCCCGGGGTTCTTTTCACCTTTCCCTCACGGTACTATTCTCTATCGGTCACTAGGTAGTATTTAGCCTTGGGAGGTGGTCCTCCCTGCTTCCCACAGGATTTCTCGTGTCCCGTGGTACTCTGGATCATATCCTTGCTTCTAACAGTTTCGCTTACAAGCCTATCACTTTCTTTGGGTTAGCTTTCCAGCTATTTTCAGCTACCGTTATCCGTCTCTTTGATATGTCCGCAACCCCATACATTACTGTATGGTTTGGGCTCTTCCGCGTTCGCTCGCCGCTACTTACGGAATCATTATTTATTTTCTCTTCCTAAGGGTACTTAGATGTTTCAGTTCCCCTCGTTCCCCTCATACAGCTATGTATTTACTGTATGATACATAAGGTTTACCTTATGTGAGTTTCCTCATTCGGATATCTGCGTATCGTTGACTGCTTACGTCTCCTCGCAGCATTTCGTAGTTTGCCACGTCCTTCTTCGGCTCCTAGTGCCAAGGCATCCGCCTTACGCCCTTTATATCTTGACCATTCTAGTCATATATTATTTCTTCATAATATATTATATATTATACGGTACGCATACAATGCGTCCCCTACATTTGTTTGTTTCTCTCGGTTTATTGTTAATTTTATTTTTCAGAATACTTGCGACGGTATTCTTACTTTTTATCAATTAATGTCGCGCAGTCTCATTCACCAAATTTTCTGCTCCTTACGTCGCAAAATTTGGGAATTCGTTGCGAATGGCCTACCATCAATTTTTTTCTCCCTGTCGGTCGAAAAAATTGGGTTAGGACATCTTCTCTTTTATTTTCCTATGCAATTTTCAAGGTTCAATATCATTGCTCAATGCAACAGAGTTGCATTTTTGGTGGAGATAAGGAGATTCGAACTCCTGACCCCCTGCTTGCAAGGCAGGTGCTCTCCCAACTGAGCTATACCCCCACTTTATTATTTAGTTTAAAAAAAGCCTGTTTATACTGTTAGCTCAAACAGTCTTGCCATAAGTTATAGAGCAAGCGCAGTCTCGTAACACAAATTTGTTCACTCACTTTCGTTCGTGAAAATTTGGTACTCGTTGCGGCTGACCTACCTTCGATTCGTTCTTCGCTTTCGCTCGAATTCATCGGGTTAGGGCAAGCAATAAAACAGCATAAGTCCTTTAGTTCTCCTTAGAAAGGAGGTGATCCAGCCGCACCTTCCGATACGGCTACCTTGTTACGACTTCACCCCAGTCATTGATCCTACCTTCGGCGCCTGCCTCTTTACAGTTAGCTCAGCGACTTCGGGTATTACCAACTTCCATGGTGTGACGGGCGGTGTGTACAAGACCCGGGAACGCATTCACCGCGACGTTCTGATTCGCGATTACTAGCAACTCCAACTTCATGTAGGCGAGTTGCAGCCTACAATCCGAACTGGGATCGGTTTATGAGGATTTGCTCCAGATTACTCCTTCGCTTCCCTTTGTTCCGACCATTGTAGCACGTGTGTAGCCCAAGACATAAGGGGCATGATGATTTGACGTCATCCCCACCTTCCTCCGATTTATCATCGGCAGTCTCCTTAGAGTGCCCACCTTAAATGATGGCAACTAAGGATAAGGGTTGCGCTCGTTGCGGGACTTAACCCAACATCTCACGACACGAGCTGACGACAACCATGCACCACCTGTCACCCTTGCTCCCGAAGGAGAGGGCACATCTCTGTGCCGGTCAAGGGGATGTCAAGCCTTGGTAAGGTTCTTCGCGTTGCTTCGAATTAAACCACATGCTCCGCTGCTTGTGCGGGTCCCCGTCAATTCCTTTGAGTTTTAGTCTTGCGACCGTACTCCCCAGGCGGAGTGCTTATTGTGTTTACTTCGGCACTGAATATCGCTACCCAACACCTAGCACTCATCGTTTACAGCGTGGACTACCAGGGTATCTAATCCTGTTTGCTACCCACGCTTTCGTGACTCAGCGTCAGTTACAGTCCAGTAAGTCGCCTTCGCCACTGGTGTTCCTCCTAATATCTACGCATTTCACCGCTACACTAGGAATTCCACTTACCTCTCCTGCACTCAAGTCATACAGTTTCAAGTGCTTACTATAGTTAAGCCATAGCCTTTTACACCTGACATATATAACCGCCTACTCACCCTTTACGCCCAGTAAATCCGGACAACGCTCGCCCCCTACGTATTACCGCGGCTGCTGGCACGTAGTTAGCCGGGGCTTCCTCCTTGGCTACCGTCATTTTTTTCTTCACCAAGGACAGAGTTTTACGATCCGAAAACCTTCTTCACTCACGCGGCGTCGCTGCATCAGGGTTTCCCCCATTGTGCAATATTCCCCACTGCTGCCTCCCGTAGGAGTCTGGACCGTGTCTCAGTTCCAGTGTGGCCGTTCACCCTCTCAGGCCGGCTACTGATCGTCGCCTTGGTAAGCCATTACCTTACCAACTAGCTAATCAGACGCGAACTCATCCTATACCACTATTCATTTTGACTTCTGTATCATGCGATTCTAAAGTGTTATATGGTTTTAATCCCGGTTTCCCGAGGCTATTCCTTTGTACAGGGTAGATTGTTCACGCGTTACTCACCCGTCCGCCACTAGATTTACATCTCCACCAAACACTAAATTTATTTTATCTTAGTGTGTTATCAAGCTTGTTTAAGCTTGAAGCACTCTTTTAGCTTCACTAACACTTAGTTTCTTTTCTACTTTTGTAGTAGGATATCTTTTTTACTGTGTTAGCAAGCTTAATAAAGCGTGAAGCACATTCAGTTCTTCACTCTTTATTCATACTTTATCAAGTTGATAAATCTATGTTCTTGCTATTTGTGTTAGCAAGCTTAATAAAGCGTGAAGCACATTCGTGCTTGGGCTTCTTCGTTCAATGCTTGGTGGAAATGTAAATCTCGTTCGACTTGCATGTGTTAAGCACGCCGCCAGCGTTCGTCCTGAGCCAGGATCAAACTCTCGTTTAATATCTCCTGTCGCAGTTTCATTCACAAATTTATTTGCTCCTTGCGTCGCATAAATTTGGAATTCATTGCGGTTGACCTACCATCGATTTTCTTACTCCCTTTCGGTCGTGAAAAATTGGGTTAGGTCATACCCAAGATAACGCATAGCATTATCTATCTTTCATTACTTTTTACTTTGTTCAAATTTACTTTAAACTCATAGGTTTCTTATGCTGTTTTATTGTCAATGTTCGTCGCTTTCTTTGAAGAAAGCTTTACTAGTTTATCATGCTTGTCGAAGTTTGTCAAGCACTTTTTTATTTATTTTTTTCTCGACTCCTTACTACTTACAGTGTTCAGAGCACTTGAAACAACTTTGTTAGTCTAACATAACTAACGCTAATTGTCAACAGTTTCTTTAATAGTTTTTTTACTCTTTCTTTGCAATATTTTTACTCAATTCGCAAAGTGCTTTTGTATTATAGCTCAACTAATTATCTTTGTCAATCCCCTTTTATAACTTTATCAAACTTTTATTTTTTGAATCTATTCTGAAATATTCTATGTGAATCCTGCGCTATGACAATAATGCTTTACATTGTAGGAATTACCTTAACATACTGCAGAACCTATACAATGCTTTTATATCGGGACGCATACAATGCGTCCCCTACTTAAGCACTTCCCACATTTCTTCTGTTCCATAATTTAAAGTCCAAACAGCAATTCCAGATAAATTATAGTTTTTAGCGATATGAAGTCTTTTTATTAAAGACATTTTATCTTCATGCCATATCTTATACGTTATTCCGTTAATTTCTTTTTCACCATAGTTTTGTCCATATTCTTCTATATACTTCAATTCAATTTCCAGTTCATCAATTACCTTTTCAGCTGATTCAATCTTTAAAGCAGTTGATTTTACTTTCTCCACTGATTTTTCTTCGTATTCCTCCCAAAGTCTTGTATAGAAAGGTACACCTAGTACAACTTTTTTTGATGATGCATATTCTAATAAATTAGAAACTCCATATTCTACCCATGGTAGTGATGATACTGAACCAGCTTTACCAGATACATTTTCGTCATATGCCATAAGTATTATATAATCAGCATAATCTGATATAACGTTTCTATCAAAACATAAAGACCAATTTTCAGAATTTGATAAGATGGTAACATCAACAGACATAATAATATTATTAGCTTTTGCTTTGCAATACAATTCTTTTATAAATGCTGAGAAAACATCTTTATCTTCTATATAAATATTTTCAAAGTCTATATTTATTCCATCAAAATTATTATCAACTGTTATATCTATTATTTTATCAACTATATTGCTACGCTTTAAACCATTATTAAGCATCTCATTAGTTAATTTAGGATCAAATCCATTATTAAAAACTGCCCATATTTCTTTGCCAGAATTTTTCACATACTGAATATATTCTGTATTAGATAAATCGATAAATAAATCATCTTCATAAAAAAGCTCATACCAAGTTGGTGCAATTATATTAATACTATCTGGAATATAAAATGGTTCAAAATCATATATAGGTCTTGATATTAGATCCCATGCTAATTTTATATCCTTTTTTTCATTTGCTTTAGGATAATTATTAAATTGAACCTTTGACATGGGTATAATGTCGGTAGCTTTAACAAACCCTATAATATTGTCATTTGTTCTTGCTAACAGCCAACCTCTTTTTTCATTATTATATATAAAGATTTTTTCTCCCTTATCTATTTTTTTAAGATTTTTTGAAAACACAGATGAATTATCTCTAATCTTTGTATCTTTTACCGTTTTATACTCTCTTATATCTTTTTCAATTATAATCTTCAAATTCAATGTATCAATATAAATTCTTTCAATATATCTTTCCTTTAAAAAATAACTATTAAAATATAATTCATTGTCTTTTATTAATAAAACATCTTCAATTTCATATGGTTGCTTATTATAAAATGCTTTATTCTCATTATAATTTATTTTATCGTAATTATAGTTATTGAATATGGAAATTTTATTATAATCTATATCCCAATAATAATCTAATAAAGCATTATCCATAAGATATTCTGCTGATATGTATATTTGATCCTTTGTATATATATGTTTATATTCTTCATCCTTAACGCCATCAAAATAAAGTTTTAATGTATTTGAGTTGTTAAATACTGGTTTCTCTAGAAATGAATAAAACAAAATTGTTATACTAACTGTAATTAATAAAATTATGAACATTATACTTAGGAGTTTTTTCATATAGCCTCCAAACTTAACTGATTTTGTCTATTTCTTTTTTTATACTTAATGCTATTTCATCATTTGGATTTATTTTCAATGCAATTAGTATATCTTCCTTTGCTTTGTTTATTTGTCCATTGTAAAGATAAGCTGCTGCTCTATTACAAAATATCTCACAATTTCCAGGTTCTAAATTTAAAACTCTAGTAAATAACTCTGTAGCTTCAACATATTTTCCTCTACTGATTTTACACATACCTAATTCATTCAAAGCATCTTTCTGAGCATTATTAATTTTTAATACATTTTCAAAGTAAGTTTCAGCTATCTCAAATTCTCCTAAAATTCTATAGGCAAGTCCAATAAAAAACAAAAGATTCCACCAACTACTGAATTCTTTTACTAAAGGAAGTAATAAATCTAGTCCTTCCTCTGGCCTTTCATTTAATACTAAATTGTACCCATTCTCGAAATTAACAAAAGGTTTTAGTTGAATCAATTCATTTCTAATTTCATCAATCCTTATTGCATCATCTTCTATTTCTTGATGTTTATTCCAAAAAAGCTCAGCTTTTACGTATTGTTGTTTTAGCTTACAATAATAACCTAACTTATAATACGCTAAAGAAAATTTATCATTATAATCCAATGACTTTTCAAAATATTTATACGCTTCTTCTAAAAAGTATTGACTATTATTTGTATCACTTTTATTATTTTGCTCATAGCCTTTCTTTTCTAAAACAGAAGCATATACAAAACAGCTTTTTTCATCTTCATGTACATTAATCAATGCTTTTCCGTAAATAACTCCCTCATCGTTTTGCTTTTCATTGAATTTATTAATACATAATATTATATATGGTTTTATATCAAATTGAAGTTTGTTTAGCATTTCGTCATATTCTTTAATATATTTAAAGTTTTTATCTGTACCTATTATATAAATTATTCCATCTATAATATTATTAATAGTAATTCCATCTCTTTCATCTTGATGCTTTATATCTTGTACTAATTTTTGAATTCTAATAGGCACAGGCAATTCCTTTTCAGTCATATATTCTTTATCCTTGAATTTAATTACTGCACCTTTTTTCAAAGTTATAAAAGATATATCATTTTTTTTCTTTTCAAAATAATCTATAAAATACGTATCCCTCTTATTCATTTTCATACTCCTTAATCCAATTGTTTATTTTTAATGTTTCACACCTGTTAAATATATTTTCTTTATTTTTATATATAAATAATGTTGCATCTTTTTCTATATCCACAATTCTGAATCTATTAATTAATTTATCTTCTTTACTCATATCTTCAAAAAATTGATTTCTAAATTCATCATCATTAGCTATTAATCTCTTTATATATTTATACCTTTCTTCATATTCCTTATTTAAATAACTAGGCAATTCCTCATATTGATTATTAAAAACATAATCATATCTTAGAGCAGAAATAAACTTTTCAGTAAGTTTATCTCTATATTTAATGAATTCATATAATATTTTGTATAGCCTTTTTCTGCTATGGGATACTTTATATAAATCATTTTGTTGCCAGTATTCGCTGAAGTCTTCATAAAATTCAAAAGATGATTCTTTATATATGTTTTCCAAAATATAATTAATTGAATATTCAAAATATTTTTCATTATAATATTTATCTACAAGCTCTTCAATACTTTTAAGTTTTAAAATTTCGTTTAAAGTAATATATTTTGTACATATAACTTCATAAGGCGCTTTTTTTCTATATTTTATATTATGATATACTTTATCCATATAAATTTTAGTACCTTTTAGTACTTTTAAAAATCCAAGTTGAATTTTTTCAGCATTAAGTTTGTATATTCCGTCAAAAGACTCCTTAAATGTTTCATAATTTTCATATGGCAACCCCGCTATTAAATCAAGGTGAACGTGAATGTTTTTGTTAATTCTAATACTGTTAATTACATGATATAGTTTTTCTATATTCATATGTCTATTAATTTCTCTTAGAGTTTCCTCGTTTAAGGACTGTACTCCTATTTCAAATTGAAACATATTAACAGGCAAAGTACTAATATAAAGCAAAAATTCTTCATTAATAATATCCGCTGTAATTTCAAAATGTATCCTCATATTATTATGATTATTCTCTACAATAAACTTCATAATTTCTATTGAACGTTTATAATCAGTATTAAAAGTTCTATCTACAAATTTAATTTGTCTTGCTTTAGTTTTTAAGAGTTTTTTTAAATCTCTTTTTACTCTGTTTAAAGAGAAATTTCTAATTGTTTTATCTATTGAAGACATACAAAAACTACAGTTGAAAGGACACCCTCTAGATGATTCATAATAAATTATTTTGTTTTCAAATTGTTCATCTTCTTCATAAGGATATTTTACTATGTCAAGATTTGAAATAAGATTTCTACAATTATTAACAATAATACGACCATCATCTCTATATGCTAATCCATTTATCTTGTCAAAGTTAGGATTACTTAATCTAATTTCTTTTAAAAATTCATTAAACGTTATTTCACCTTCACCATAAATAACATAATCAATATATATTTCATTTTCCATTAGATTTTCAATCTCAAAAGATACTTCTGGACCTCCAAATAATATTTTTACATTAACATTTGCTTCCTTTATTATATTAGCTATCTCTTTAATGTATTCAATATTCCAAATATAACATGAAAAACAAATTATATCTGCTTTAACATCTAATATTTGTCTTAAAATATATTCTTGGTTTTGATTTATTGTAAATTCTTTAATTTCAATATCAAAATTATTATCCTTACAAAAATTTTTCAAATACCTTACAGCAAGATTTGTATGTATAAATTTAGAATCTAATGTTACAAGTAGTGTTTTCATATATTCACCTTTAATAATCCTAATTTATTTCTAAATATTATTTCTTTATCATTTCTTTTAATTATCTTACATTTGCCTAGGAAAGGATGATTAAATTCATTATTCCTAAGAAGTTCTTTTAAATCACGTATATTGTTATTATTATTTATAATAAGCTTTTCAGGGTTTATAATACCCTTTCTAAGTTTAAATATATATGAAGTAAAATTTTTTAATATTAATTCGTTCTCTTTGTAAACTTTTTTCATACC